>CAUSDA010000027.1:0-29095 GCA_963529965.1 uncultured Neisseria sp. | reverse complement strand
CTTTGAGCTAAGGCGAGGCAACGCCGTACTGGTTTAAAGTTAATCCACTATACATCTTAACCAAAAATAAATATTCTTATCTCATTAAGACACTCCCTAAAACATCCGCTAATTCTCCTCTAACACTCCCCTTCTAGAATGATGTTCAAGAAAAAAGAAAAACAAGTCTCCTCACATAACGATAGTCTGCTCACACTGACACGGACGGAACATTATTTTCCCAACCATCGTTTTTCCCCTAAGGAGCGTATCATGAAACTGAATCTGCAAAAAACCACCGCTGCTGTTTTGGCTGTTTTGTTCAGCGCAGGCGTATTTGCCGCCAACGATTACTACAACCCGTTTGATTATGGTTACAAAAACCACAAATACGGCAAAAAATGGGGCAAACCCGCATCTGAAGCCGAAGGCGAAAAAGTGATGAAACACGCTGCCTACCGTTCAGGCGTACACTACACCAACGTCAACCGCATGCCCGGCAATGTAGACCGCAACGGCGTGAAAACCGTACAGGTTAACGATGCATACACCCGTCAAAACCTCGGCCGCTATGCCTTCAACACCATTAAGAGCGGCGGCTCTGAAGTGTACTACGGCGAGTGGGTCGGCAAAGAATACGCTAAAGGCACCAACCGCGGCGTTTTCTACTCTGGCGACAAACGCGCTACCTCTATGCCGGTATCAGGCGTAGCCAACTACGCAGTTAAAGGCATCAACAACTACACCGGCAACAACCCGATGGTGGGTACTTTACGCGCAGACTTCGGTCAACGCGTCTTGGCGGGTTCTATGAAGAACAACGCGGTAAACATGGATGTCCATGCCCGCATCAAACCGTCTAGCGCATCGTTTGAAGGTTATGCCCGCGCCAACGGCCACTTCGGTAAAACCGAAGGCCACTTCTTCGGTCACAACGCAAGCGCGCTGGCCGGTGTTGCCAAATTTAAAACCGACCGCAACTTGGATACGGCATTCGGCGGTGTGAAACGCTAAAATCCGTAGTTAAGTAACATAAAGCCTGCTTCACGCAGGCTTTTTTAAACACCAGCCCGCCAACCTTCTCAAGGTCGTCTGAAACCGCCGACCGGAAAGCCGACACCATGTACAAACCGTCTGCCTGCCTTCTCCTGTTTCTCGCCGCCCCCGTCCTTGCCGCGCCCCGTTCTGACTTTTCAGACGACCGTACCGCGCAACGCCTGTGGCAAAACACCCGCCAAACCATGCAGGAACAGGAACAAAAAGTGCGCGAATACCGCCTCGACATTCCCTCCGAAAACATCGGACAGACAGCCGAAACCGATCCCGAAGCCGACCAAGGCGAAGCCCTGTTCAACGCCGTCAACCACAGCGACTGGCAAACCGTGCGCCCGCTGCTCGAGCGTTATACACAGCAAACCGAATACGATCCCGACATCGCCCTCTTTGCCCGCGCCTCGCTTGCCCGCGGCGAAGGCAGGTGGAAAGCCGCCAAACAAGACTACGAAACCCTGCTGCAACGCCATCCCGACTTCACGCGCGGACGGCTCGATTACGCCCGCCTGCTCTTTGAAGGTCGTCTGAACCGCGAAGCCACTTCCGAATTTATGCGCCTTCAAAACGAAGACCTGCCAGAAACCGTCAAAGAAAACATCGGACATTTCCGCGATTCCTTAAACCAACGCCAAAGCTGGCAGGGCAGCCTTTCCGTCGGCGCCGTCCACAACAGCAACATCAACGAAGCCAGCGGCAAAACGTGGTGTAAAACCGAAATCGACGGCGAATGTTGGGAAGAATTTTCAGGCGACAAACCCATTTCCGCCAACGGCATCAAATACGAAGCCGCCGCCGTCCGCCGCTGGCAGATTAAAGGACATCACGGCATCGCCGCCCGCGCGCTCGGCTACGGCCGCTTCTACCGCGACCATAAAGACTTCAACGAACACACGCTCAACCTCAGCGCAGGCTACCAGTTTGAAAACCACCGCCACACCTTCGCCCTTGCCCCGCTTGTCGAATGGAACGGCAGCGGCGGCAAAACCCTCAACCGCGCCTACGGCGTACGCAGCGAGTGGAACCTCGACAAAGGCAGCTGGACGTGGAACACCGAAGCCGAGTGGAAACACCTCTCCTATTCCGACAAAACCCGCCTGCTCGACGGCAGCCTCTTCTCCGTTTACAACACCCTGTCCTATTTCCCGCGCAACGACCTCATGCTCTACGGCGGCATAGACTGGCAGCAGCGCAAAGCCAAAGAACCGGTGGACAGCTACCGCCTCATCTCCGCACGGCTGGGCGCGGCGAAAATGTTTGAAGCCGGCTTCGACGCCTCCGCTTCCGCCACCTTCGGCATCCGCAGCCACCGCGAAGAAAACGCCGTACTCGAACAACGCCGCCGCGATAAAGAGCAAACCTACCGCCTCAGCATAGGCGCGGACCGCTGGAAATTCGCCGGCCTCAAGCCCGTCCTCAGCTACAAACACCGCCGCGTCCACGGCAACACCGACTGGCTGTACAGCTACAAGCAAAACGAAGTCGGTCTGTCGCTGGTGAAATCGTTCTAACGCAGGACGCAGAAACGCAAAGGTCGTCTGAAATTCAGTTTTCAGACGACCTTTGCGTTTTATAGTGGATTAAATTTAAATCAGGACAAGGCGACGAAGCCGCAGACAGTACAGATAGTACGGAACCGATTCACTTGGTGCTTCAGCACCTTAGAGAATCGTTCTCTTTGAGCTAAGGCGAGGTAACGCCGTACTGGTTTAAAGTTAATCCACTATAAATTATTCCCCGTCTTTAACCGGATAATCAGGCAAATACACATCAAATCGGGTGCTTTTGCCCGTGTATTGGTAGGCGGGTTTTTCGCCGTTGAGAAACTCGCCGAGGCGCGGTCGTTTGACGACGACGCGTTTTTTGGCGACGGCGCGGGCGGCGGCAAGCAGCTCGGCTTCTTCTTGGGCGGCACCGACGACGCTGTGGAAATACGCCATTTCCTTTTTGACGGCGGCGGATTTTTGGCGTTCGGGGTACATGGGGTCGAGGTACACGATGTCGGGGCGCGATTGGGCGGCAAGTTCGCGCATCAACTCGACGGCGTTGCCATAATGGAAAGTCATGCGGCGGGCGATGTCTTGAATTTCAGGCTCTTGCAGCGCGCGTTCGAGGCCGTCGGCGAGCAGGCAGGCGACGGCGGGATGCTGCTCGAAAGTGTGGACGTTCAAACCGAGCGAGGCGAGGACGAAACTGTCGCGCCCGAGTCCGCCGGTGCCGTCCCAGACGGTCGGTTTGGTTGTGTGGTTGACCGCTTTGGCAATCAGCTCGCCGCCGCCTTTGGTGCGCCGGTATTGGGCTGCACCGCCGCCGAAATCGACGCGGACGCGCCCCTTCTCCCCCGCGCGGCACAAGCTGACGCCCTCTGCATCGGCAAGCAGGTATTCGCCGCTGTCGGGCAGGTCGGACAAAATCGGAAGCTGGAATTGCCGCGCCAAAAGGCGGGCGTGTTCGGTGGCGGTGTCGGCGAGATAAATAGGCGTCATGGCGGTTGCGGGTCGGGGTCGTCTGAAAAGGGCGGATTATATAGTGGATTAAAATAAAAATGAGACAAGGTGGCAACGCCGTATCATTGCAATTTTAATCCACTATATCGGGAATCCGCTTGAAGCCGATATGGCTTCATCAATACGGATTTTATCCGTTCTTGGGACAAAGGTCGTCTGAAAATCGGATTTTGGGTTTCAGACGACCTTTGCCGTCCTTTACGCGCTGAATTTCCGTCCGTGTTCCACGTCCTGCCTTGCAGGTAAAGGAGAACGGTCTATGCGGCGCGGATAGAGGTTTTGGCTATATCCAAAGCATCAGGAGTTATTTAGCCTGCGTCAGCCCGTTTGTTAAAATCCGTCGTTTTGCCGGTTGATTGAACGGCATTTTCCAATAGAAACAAACCATAACCATGACCCACACACAGCAAAAATCCCCCAACCTTTGGCTGGTGACCGCCGCTGCCGCCGCCATCCTGCTGATTACCATCGGTATGCGCATGACTATGGGACTGTTTGTCCGCCCCGTCGTCGACTCTACCGAGCTGAGTATCCAAGAGTTCAGCCTGATTATTGCCGTTTTCCAGTTGATGTGGGGCGTGTCCCAGCCGCTTTCCGGCGCGCTTGCCGACCGCTTCGGCGCGTTTAAGGTTTTGGGCGGCGGCGCGTTGCTGTTGGTTTGTGCCTGCCTGATGGTGCCGCAGATGCCGACTTATTGGGGGCTGATGCTGGCAATCGGGCTGCTTTTTGCATTCGGAACGGGCGCGGGCGGTTTCTCCATCATCATGGGGCAGGTCGCGGCGAAAGTGCCGCCGCACAAACGCGGTTTGGCTTCGGGGCTGGTCAACGCGGGCGGTTCGGCGGGGCAGTTTCTGTTTGCGCCGCTGGTGCAGGGTTTGCTGGTGTTGCCCGCCGTCGGCTGGACGGGGACGTTTTATGTTTGGGGCGGGATTGCGCTTTTAATCCTGCCGATTTCGTGGTGGCTGGCGGGCGGCAAAAACGCTGTCGCTACGCACCACACGTCGTCTGAAAACGGGCAAACGCTGGGGCAGGCGGTCAAAGCGGCGTTTAAAGACCGCAGCTACATCCTGCTGCACTTAGGCTTTTTTACCTGCGGTTTCCACATTGCGTTTTTGGTGACCCACCTGCCCAACGAAATCGCGCTCTGCGGCCTGCCCGCTTCGGTCGCTTCGACTTCGATTGCGATTATCGGTTTGGCGAACATCGCGGGCTGCATTTTTTCGGGCTGGTGTACGGGGCGGTTTTTGGGCAAATACGTTTTGTTCGGACTCTACGCCTCGCGCGTGGCGATGGTGCTGATATACCTTGCCGCACCGAGAACCGACGTCAATTTCTACATTTTCGCCGCCGCGCTGGGCTTCACTTGGCTCGCTACCGTCGCTCCGACCGCTGCGATTACGGGCAAGCTGTTCGGCACGCGCTATCTGGCGACGCTGTTCGGACTGACGATGTTGAGCCACCAAATCGGCGGTTTTTTAGGCTCGTATATCGGCGGCATCGTGATTTACCGGTTCAACGATTACGGCTGGATGTGGTATGCCGACGCGGTGTTGGCGGGGACGGCGGCTTTGCTGAACCTGCCGATACGCGAAAAGAAACCGGCGTAAACCGCTGCGACGCAACTAAGACAGGTCGTCTGAAAATCGGATTTCGGGTTTTCAGACGACCTTTTTTCCGCCGTTACATCAAGTCAGTTCAAAAGAGGCGTGGGCGAAGCGGCAAAATCGGCTAGAATAGGCTCGGGAAACCGGAGGTTCGGCGACAGGCAGCTTGAAACCGTCAACCGCCTACATTCCGCCCCGCCGCGCACCGTCCGCCACCCCGTCCGTAACGTTTTCGAGTGGAATACATGAATCGTTGGTTTTACACGCAATTATGGCGCATCGCGCCGCCGCTTATCCGCCACTATCTCAAAAAGCGCGCCGTCAAATCGCCTGCCTATCTCTACCATTGGGGCGAGCGTTTCGGCGAACCGTTTGACCGGCCTGTGCAGCGTCCGATTTGGGTGCATGCCGTATCGGTCGGCGAAACCCGCGCCGCGCAGCCTTTGGTGGAAGCGCTGCGCCGCCATTTCCCCGACGCGCCGCTGCTCATGACCCAAATGACGCCGACCGGACGCACCGCCGCGAAAGAACTGTTCCCCGACGCGCAATGCCGTTACCTGCCTTACGACAAACCCGAATGGGTCGCCCAATTCCTGAAGGAACACCGCCCCCTGTTCGGCGTACTGATGGAAACGGAAATCTGGCCCAACCTCATGCACGCCTGCGCCGACGCGCACGTCCCCCTGTTTCTCGCCAACGCCCGCTTGTCTGAAAAATCGCAGCGCGGCTATTTGAAAATCCGCAACCTGTTCGAGCCTGCGCTGCAAACCTTAAGCGGCTGTTTCGCGCAAACCGCCGAAGACGCGGAGCGGCTGCACTTGATCGGCGCGTCCAACGTCCATGTCTGCGGCAACACCAAATACGATATTTCCCCGCCCGAACGGATGCGCGCGCTGGCGGCCGCCTTCCGCGAACGCATAGGCACGCGCCCCGTCGCCGTCTGCGCCAGCACCCGCTTTTACAAAGACCAAGACGAAGCGGCGCTCTTGCTCGAAGCGTGGAAAAAATATACCGGCGACGCCTTGCTGGTCGTCGTCCCGCGCCATCCGGAGCGTTTTCAGACGACCTTTGAAACGGCGCAGGCATTGGGTTATACCGTTCAAAAACGCAGCGACAACCTGCCGGTTTCCCGACAAACCCAAGTCTGGGTGGGCGACAGCATGGGCGAACTCTTTGCCTACTACCTCAGTTCGGATGTCGCCTTTGTCGGTGGAAGCCTCGTGGACAGCGGCTGTCAAAACATCATCGAGCCGATAGCCTGCGGCATTCCGACCGTGTTCGGCTTTTCCACCTACAACTTTGCCGCCGCCTGCCGCAGCGCGCTGGAAGCCCAAGCGGCGGTGCAGGTGCAGAATGCGGACGAATGGCGCACTTTCGTCTCAGCCTGTTTGGAAAACCCGAGCGAGCGCAGCCATTTCGCCCAACAGGCGGCACGCTTCGTCGCCGGCCATCAAGGCGCCAGCCGTCGGATGGCGGACGAAATTGCCGCGTCTGTGCGCCATCTGACGCGCGAAAAAGCTTAAGGACAAAACAAAGCTTGTCCACAAACGAAAGGTCGTCTGAAAACCCGAATTTAGGTTTTCAGACGACCTTTTTGTCTTGTGGACGGATTGCCGCGAATCAGGCGGCGTTGCCCGCACTGCCCTGACGGCAAGCCATTCCGCCTTATAGTGGATTAAAATTGCAATGATACGGCGTTGCCAACGCCCTTATGTACTACCCGTACACGGCGGGCGTTGCCGCCTTGTCTCATTTTTATTTTAATCCACTATATTTCGCCATTTCCGCGAACACTTGATGCGCGGTGGCGATGGTCTCGTCAATCAGCTCGGGCGTGTGCGCGGCGGAAACGAAGCCTGCTTCGTAGGCGGACGGGCCGAAGGCGGTGTTGCGGTCGAGCATGCCGTGGAAGAAGCGTTTGAAGGCGTCGATATTGGAACGCGCCATGTCGCCGTAGTTTTGCGGGGCATGGGCGGCGAAATACAGGCCGAACATACCGCCCACGCTGTCGGCGGTGAACTCGATACCGTGCGCTTTGGCGGCGGCGGCAAGCCCGTCGGCGAGGCGACGGGTCAGGGCGGTCAGGTTTTCGTAGAAGCCTTCGCGCTGGATGATTTCAAGCGTTTTCAAGCCGGCGGCGACGGCAATCGGGTTGCCTGATAATGTGCCTGCCTGATACACGCCGCCCAACGGGGAAATACATTCCATGATGTCTTTGCGTCCGCCGAACGCGGCAAGCGGCATACCGCCGCCGATGACTTTGCCCATCGTGGTCAGGTCGGGCGTGATGCCGTGCAGCGACTGCGCGCCGCCGAGCGCGACGCGGAAGCCGGTCATCACTTCGTCGTAAATCAACACGGCGCCGTGTTTTTCGGTCAATTCGCGCAGGGCTTTGACGAAAGCTTCGGTCGGGCGGACCAGGTTCATATTGCCGACGAAGGGTTCGAGGATGACGCAGGCGATTTCGTCGCCGTTGCGGGCGAACGCTTCTTCGAGCTGGGCGGTGTTGTTGTATTCGAGGACTAAGGTGTGTTTCGTAAAATCGGCGGGAACGCCTGCGGAAGACGGGTTGCCGAAGGTGAGCAGGCCGCTGCCGGCTTTGACGAGCAGGCTGTCGGAATGGCCGTGGTAGCAGCCTTCGAATTTGATGATTTTGTCGCGTCCGGTAAAGCCGCGCGCGAGGCGGATGGCGGTCATGGTCGCTTCGGTGCCGGAGCTGACGAGGCGCAGCCGTTCGACCGACGGCATGATTTTGGCGATTTCTTCGGCGATGACGATTTCGCCTTCGGTGGGCGCGCCGAACGACAAACCGCCCAACGCGGCTTCGCGCACGGCTTCGATGACTTCGGGGTGTGCGTGTCCGACAATCGCAGGCCCCCACGAACCGACGTAATCGGTGTAGCGCGTGCCGTTTTCGTCCCAAACATACGCGCCTTCGGCTTTTTTGATGAAGCGCGGCACGCCGCCGACGCTGCCGAATGCGCGGACGGGGGAATTCACGCCGCCGGGGATGATGGCTTTGGCGCGGTCAAACAGGATTTCGTTACGGTTCATAGCGGGTTCTTTCTGAGGTCGTCTGAAAAATAAGCGGTATTTTATCATCAGATTGCCCGCCCCAGCCGTTTCAGACGACCTCCAAAGCCCAAACTGCCACGGCACAACGCTGTATCTGAAAATGAAAATTGTTCTGTAAAAACAATCACTCTGTTCATATTTGAAGCGTTTGTGCTATAATCCGCACCCATTTATACCATAAAGAAAACATCATGTTACGCGGATTCATTTTAATGCTTACCCTTTTGGTTTCCACCGTCTCCTACGCCGCCCAGCGCAAGCTGCCGAGCGATATGGACGCGGCGGTTTTGAAACAGGTCGAACTGCCTTATCTGAAAGTGAGCCGTGGCGGCTTCTCATGGACGCGCCTCTTGACGCTGGGCCTTGCCGACGGCAATTCCGCCAAGCTGCAGATTACCCGTTTCACCAAAATCCACGACGAAAACGACCGCTTCATCCCGATGGGGCGGCTGGCAGGCAAAACCGGCAAAACCATCGCCTTCAAACACAACGACACCAACGCCCTCGTGCGCGAAGTGTGGGTTTTGACCGACGACGAAGCCTCCCGTTTTACCGCGCAAAAAGAAGTCCGCGACGAGATTAAGCAAGACGCGCAATAAGCCGCCTGCCCGTTTCAGACGACCCAAACACACACCGCGTGGTTGGCTGTTGCAGCCGCAGCAGCGCAACCGCGCATTTTTGCGCCCTGACGAATCAGTGTTTCAGACGACCCGCCAAGCCTTCCCCAAGGTCGTCTGAAACCGAGATTTCCATAACAATCAGCCCCGCAATTACGGGCTACCTGAGAAAGACACAAACCATGAAAAAAGTATTTATCCGCACCTTCGGCTGCCAAATGAACGAATACGACAGCGAAAAAATGCTCGCCGTACTCGCCGAAGAAAACGGCGGCATCGAACAAGTGACCGAAGCCGACGAAGCCGACATCATCCTCTTCAACACCTGCTCCGTGCGCGAAAAAGCGCAGGAAAAAGTGTTCTCCGACTTAGGTCGCGTGCGCCCGCTCAAAGAAAAAAATCCCGACCTCATCATCGGCGTTGCCGGCTGCGTCGCCTCCCAAGAAGGCGAAAACATCATCAAACGCGCGCCTTATGTGGACGTCGTCTTCGGCCCGCAAACGCTGCACCGCCTGCCCAAAATGATTGTGGATAAAGAAACCAGCGGCCTGTCGCAAGTCGATATTTCCTTCCCCGAAATCGAAAAATTCGACCACCTGCCGCCCGCCCGCGTCGAAGGCGGCGCAGCATTCGTGTCCATCATGGAAGGCTGTTCCAAATACTGCTCGTTCTGCGTCGTCCCCTACACCCGCGGCGAAGAGTTCTCCCGCCCGCTGAACGACGTTTTGACCGAAATCGCCAACCTTGCCCAGCAAGGCGTTAAAGAAATCAACCTCTTGGGACAAAACGTCAACGCCTATCGCGGCGAAATGGAAGACGGCGAAATCTGCGACTTCGCCACCCTGCTGCGCATCGTCCACGAAATCCCCGGCATCGAGCGTATGCGCTTCACCACCAGCCACCCGCGCGAGTTTACCGACTCGATTATCGAGTGCTACCGCGACCTGCCCAAGCTGGTGTCGCACCTGCACCTGCCGATTCAAAGCGGTTCCGACCGTGTATTGAGCGCGATGAAGCGCGGCTACACCGCCTTGGAATACAAATCCATCATCCGCAAACTGCGCGCCATCCGCCCCGACTTGTGCCTGAGCAGCGACTTCATCGTCGGCTTCCCCGGCGAAACCGAGCGCGAGTTCGAGCAGACCCTGAAGCTGGTGAAAGACATCGCCTTCGATTTGAGCTTCGTCTTCATTTACAGCCCGCGCCCCGGCACGCCCGCCGCCAACCTGCCGGACGACACCCCGCACGCCGAAAAAGTGCGCCGCCTCGAAGCCCTGAACGAAGTCATCGAAGCCGAAACCGCCCGCATCAACCAAACCATGATAGGCACCGTACAACGCTGTCTGGTCGAAGGCATCTCCAAAAAAGACCCCGACCAGCTCCAAGCCCGTACCGCCAACAACCGCGTGGTCAACTTCACCGGCACGCCCGACATGATCAACCAAATGATCGATTTGGAAATCACCGAAGCCTACACCTTCTCCCTGCGCGGCAAACCGGTCGAAGCGTAAAGCCGTTCCGTCATAGCAAAGGTCGTCTGAAAACCTGTATCTTGGTTTTCAGACGACCTTTTCATATCTTGGGCAAGTTCAGAAAGACTTAGTGTTTAAAAACGTACTTTAATTGACTTGTTCTACCAAAAAATCCACAAAAGCCCGGATTTTCGGGCTGACGGCATTGTCGCCGTAATAGACGGCGTAAAACGGTTTGGCTTCGTTCAAGGCGCGGTCGGGCAGGAGTTCGTGCAGGTGTCCCGCAGCAATATCGGCGGCGACGGTGAAATCCGACAGGCAGGCGATGCCGTTGCCTTCCAGGCACAGGCGGCGGATGGTTTCGCCGCTGTTGGCGGACAGTTGCGGTACAGCGGCGTAGGGCGTGTGGCCGGTGTCGGCAAACGGCCAGTTGTTCAGGGTTTTGGGCTCGGAGAAGCCGATGAGGGTGTGCTGCGACAGGTCGGCGACGATTTGGGGTGTGCCGCGGCGGGCGAGATAATCGGGCGCGGCAACGAGTTTCAGACGGCTGTCAAACAAATGGCGGGCGCGCAGGGCGGAGTCGTGCAGGCTGCCTGCGCGGATGGCGATGTCCACGCGCCGCTCGATGAGGTCGATGTAGCCTTCGGACGAGGTGAGCAGCAGCGACACCTGCGGATAGCGTTCGCAGAACGGGCGTACCAGCGGGGCGACGAGGTGCAGCAGCGTGGGCGTGGCGGAATCCACCCGAAGCACGCCCTGCGGCGCGCCGCCTGCGGAGAGGATTTCGGCCTCGGCGGCCTCGATGTCGTGCAGTATCTGCCGCGCGCGCTCGAAAAAGCGACAGCCTTCTTCGGTAAGCCGCAGTTGGCGAGTGGTGCGGTTGAGCAGGTTGGCGGAGAGTTTGTCTTCCAGCCGCTTCACGGTACGGCTGACGGCGGAGTTGGCCAGCCCGAGCCGTTCTGCCGCACGGCTGAAACTGCCGCTTTCCACCACCTGCACAAACACAGCCAGTTCGTCCGAATGGGTTTTCATTATTGCGTTTCCTAGAAAAGTGTTTTGCAATTGTTGCCGTTTTTCATTATAAAGCATCGGGGTACAATAATGCTTTTTCAACGCAAATATTTGAGGGACCAACATGAATATTCTGTTAATTGACGGCGGTCAACATTTCGGCCATTCCGCCGGCCGCCTGAACCACACGCTGCACCAAACCGCACGCGACACGCTGACGGCACTCGGCCATGCAGTGAAGGAAACCGTGATTGAAGCAGGCTACGACAAAGATGCCGAGGTGGAAAAATGGCTGTGGATGGACGCGGTGGTTTGGCAGATGCCCGGCTGGTGGATGGGCGAGCCGTGGACGGTGAAAAAATATATCGATGAAGTGTTTACCGCAGGCGTGGGCGAGAACAAGCTGGTGGCCAACGACGGACGCCACCGTGTAAACCCGACGGAAGGCTACGGCACGGGCGGCTTGCTGCATGGCAAAAAACACATGATTTCATCCACTTGGAACGCGCCGATTGAGGCGTTTACCCGCGAAGGCGATTTCTTTGAGGGCGCGGGCGTGGACGGCGTGTACCTGCATTTCCACAAGGCCAACGAATTCCTCGGCACCACGCGCCTGCCCTCGTTCATCTGCAACGATGTGATCAAGAATCCGCAGGTGGAGCGGTATTTGGCGGATTATCGGGCGCATTTGGAGAAGGTGTTCGGTAAAGCATAGTTGAGATGGCCGGCCCGACTGGTTGCCGATACGGTATCTGCTATCCGCCGTATCGATGTAAGCAGGCTGGCTATACGCAGAGTATTTGATATTCTTGTACACCAAATAAATCAAAGGTCGTCTGAAAACCCGTATCGTGGTTTTCAGACGACCTTTTTGTATCGTATTGGCATCAACAGTCGGCTCACCGAATCCCGTCTGTCTTTTAGCAATTTCACGATACCGCGTATTGACAGCCCCATAGGGGTCGTCTGAAAATCAGTTTTCGCGCTTTCAGACGACCTTTTTACGTTTAACAACCCGTCCGAAGCCGCCCCATATCCCCAGCGAGAAAAACCATGTCCCTGCAAAACCTCTCCAACATCCACACCCTCGTCGTCAAAGTCGGTTCCAGCCTCGTTACCGCGGGCGGCAAAGGCATAGACCAAGCCGCACTCGACCGCTGGGCGGCGCAAATCGCCGAATTGGGTAAACAAGGCGTGCAAACCGTCCTCGTTTCCAGCGGCGCCATCGCCGAAGGCATCAAACGGCTGGGCTGGAGCAAACGCCCCACCGCCATCAACGAGCTGCAAGCCGCTGCCGCTGTCGGGCAAACCGGCATTGCCCAAGCCTACGAAACCGCGTTCGCACCGCACGGCATCCGCACCGCCCAAATCCTGCTCACCCACGACGACCTGAGCAACCGCACCCGCTACCTCAACGCCCGCAGCACCCTGCAAACCCTGCTGTCCAAAGGCATCGTTCCCGTCATCAACGAAAACGACACCGTGACTACCGACGAAATCAAACTTGGCGACAACGACACCCTCGGCGCGCTCGTGACCAACCTCATCGAAGCCGACGCACTCGTCCTTCTGACCGACCAAAAAGGCCTGTACGACAGCGACCCGCGCAAAAATCCGCAAGCCAAACTGATTCCGACCATCGCAGCCGACCATCCCGACCTCGAAAGCATGGCGGGCGGCGCGGGCAGCAGCGTCGGTACCGGCGGCATGTACACCAAAGTGAGAGCCGCCAAACGCGCCGCACTCAGCGGAGCCGCCACCGTCGTCGCATGGGGCGGCGAACCCGACGTCCTCGTCCGCCTCAAACAAGGCGAAAGCATAGGCACGCTCTTTACCAGCGCGCACAGCCGCGTCGCCGCCCGCAAGCAATGGCTGCTCGGACACGTCCAAACCGCCGGCAGCCTGACCGTCGATAGCGGCGCGGCAAAAGCCCTGACCGAACAACACGCCAGCCTGCTGCCCGTCGGCTGCATCCGCGCGGACGGACATTTCCACCGCGGCGAACTCGTTGCCATCCTCGATACCGACGGCAAAGAAATCGCCCGCGGCCTCACCAATTACAGCAGCGGCGAAACCGCCAAAATCCTGCAAACCCCGTCCGAGCGCATCGCCGAAAAATTAGGCTACGCCCACGAAGACGAACTTATCCACCGCGACAATATGGCGTCGCATTGGTAAAAAAGGTCGTCTGAAACCCTTTTATTGAGTTTCAGACGACCTCCCCTCCCATCCAACCAAAGGAAACCAGCATGAAAAAATTCCTCTTCCTCACCACCGCCCTCCTGCTCCTCAACGCCTGCGCCTCCCAATCCGGACAAGGCAGTTCTGCACAAGTCTATGGCGAAATCAAAGGCGGCGTAGAAAGCAGCCACGTCCACTAAGCAGGCGGAACGGCAGGCATTGCCCACGCAGAAGATGCCGCCCCATTCCCCTAAAATCCGCATGACGAACATCGTGCCATAAAATCAAAAGGTCGTCTGAAACTCGGTTTACCCGGTTTTCAGACGACCTTTTCTATTGGACTGAAGACAAATGTTTGGACGGCAGTCATTCCCGCGCCAAACAGGAAAAGGACAAGGCTGATGTTGCGACAACGTCGTCTGAAACGGCTTACGGACAGCACCCAGTTTCTATTCAAATTTTGTCGTTGCTACGGCTTTCAGCCCTTAATCCTGCCTGTCAGTACGGTTTCTCCCAATCAGCGGATAATCCCGCGCGTAGATTGGGCGAAGAAGTCTTTAAACACCGCCAACTCGGCCTGCGTTTCGGCGCGGCGGAGGATGTCGGCTTTGGCTTCTTCAAACGGGATGCCGCGGTGGTAGATGGTTTTATATACATCTTTGACGGCGGCGATTTGCTCGGCGGTGAAGCCGTTGCGGCGCATGCCTTCGCTGTTGATGCCTGCGGGTTCGGCGCGGTAGCCTGCCGCCATGAAGTACGGCGGTACGTCTTTGTGTACGCCTGCGGCGAAGGCGGTCATGGCGTAGTCGCCGATTTGGCAGAACTGGAACACCAGAGTGTAGCCGCCCAAAACGACGTAGTCGCCGATGGTAACGTGTCCGGCGAGCGAGGCGTTGTTGGCGAAGATGGTGTGGTTGCCGATGACGCAGTCGTGTGCGAGGTGGCAGTACGCCATAATCCAGTTGTCGTCGCCGATGCGGGTTTCGCCGATGCCGGTTACCGTGCCGAGGTTGAAGGTGGTGAATTCGCGGATGGTGTTGCCGTTGCCGATAATCAGCTTGGTCGGCTCGTCGCGGTATTTTTTATCCTGCGGGATTTCGCCGAGGCTGGCAAATTGGAAAATGCGGTTGTTTTCGCCGATGGTGGTGTGTCCGTTGATGACGGTATGCGGGCCGATTTCGGTGTTCGCGCCGATTTGGACGTTAGGACCGATGACGGTGTACGCGCCGACTTTGACGCTGGAGTCGAGTTCGGCTTTAGGGTCAATGACGGCGGTCGGGTGGATGAGGGTCATGTTTTTCCTTTCCTGTCGTGTTGCCGCGAAGATGCGCGACGGCAACAGGTCGTCTGAAACTTTCAGACGACCTTTTTCTGAACACTCAAACCACGCGTTTGGCACACATGATGATGGCTTCGACGGCGACTTGTCCGTCCACTTTGGCGACGGCGCTGAATTTGCCGATGCCGCGTTTGTTGGTCAGCAGCTCGACTTCGAAAACGAGTTGGTCGCCGGGGATGACTTGGCGTTTGAAACGGGCTTCGTCTATGCCGGCGAAGAAGAAGAATTCGTTTTCTTTGCGGCCGCCTTCGCTGAGGATGGCGAGTGTGCCGCAGGCTTGCGCCATGGCTTCGATGATGAGTACGCCGGGCATGACGGGCAGGTCGGGGAAATGGCCTTGGAACTGCGGCTCGTTCATGGTGACGTTTTTAATCGCGGTCAGGGTTTTCATGGACTCGAAGGCGGTGATGCGGTCGAGTTGCAAAAACGGGTAGCGGTGGGGAATGAGTTTTTGGATGTCTTTGGCTTCGATGGGGAGTTGTACGTCCATGTTCGTCGTATTCCTTGGTGTTTCGGGTTGGCTGGGCGGTTTCATCGCGGGGGCTTTAAAACGGCAGGCTTTGCTGCTTTGTTGGGATTTAAAGCGCATCCGCCATGTAAACCGATTGTGGGGTTATTCGTCTTTTTCGCTGTCGCTCAGACGGTTTTCCAATGTTTTGAGGCGTTTGTTCATTTCGCTCAGGCGGTGGATGTAAACGGCGTTGCGCGCCCATTCTTTATGGGTGGACATCGGGAAGATGCCGGCGAGGTGTTTGCCGCTTTCGGTAATGCTGTGGGTCACGGACGTGCCGCCGCCGATGGTGGTTTTGTCGGCGATTTCGATGTGTCCGACCGTACCGACGCCGCCGCCGATGATGCAGTAGCTGCCGATGGTAACGCTGCCGGAAATGCCGGTTTTGGCGGCGATGACGGTGTGCGAACCGATTTTGCAGTTGTGTCCGATTTGGACTTGGTTGTCGATTTTGGTGCCGTTGCCGACGGTGGTGTCGCTCATCGCGCCGCGGTCAATGTTGGTGTTCGAGCCGATTTCTACGTCGTCGCCCAGCGTTACCGCGCCGGTTTGCGGGATTTTAAACCATGAATCGCCGGCGAAGGCGAGTCCGAAACCGTCTGCGCCGATGACTGCGCCGCTGTGGATTTCGACGCGGTTGCCCAGTGTGCAGCCGTAATAAACGACGGCGTTGGGATGCAGGACGACTTCGTCGCCCAGTTTGCAGTCGTGTTGGACAACGGCGTTTGCCAAGATGCGGCAGCCTTCGCCGAGTACGGTGTTCGCGCCGATGTAGGCGTTCGCGCCGATTTCGCAGCTTGCGGGAACGGTCGCGCTCTCTTCGACGACGGCGGTCGGATGGATGGCGCCGCACGCTTTGACGATGGGTGAAAACAGGCGGGCGACTTTGGCGAAATAGAGATAGGGATCGTCGGCGACAATCAGGTTGCGCCCTTCAAATTCGTCCACTGCTTTGGCAGAAACGATGACCGCACCCGCGCTGCTGTCGTGGACTTCGGCTTTGTATTTCGGATTGGCGAGGAAGCTGATGTGTTCTGCCTGCGCGTCTGCGAGCGGGCGCACGGCGGCGACGGAAATGTCCTTGCCGCGCCATTCGCCGCCAAGCTGCGCTGTGATTTGGGACAGGGTGTAGGTTTTTGAAGTCATGATGTTTCGTAAGCTTTGAGATGAGGTCGTCTGAAAAGGGACGGCGGGAGCAGTCGGACAGAACGGTTTGCTTAAAACGTATGCCGGCAGGAGTGATAAGACAGGTAATTATATCGTTTATTGGATTTTCAGACGACCCTTCGCTTGAAAGAGGTCGTCTGAAAACAGGTTTGTCGTATCTCGTTCAGCCTTCCGATTAACGTGTATTCAAGGCTTTAATCACGCTGTCAGTGATGTCGTAACGCGCATTGACGTAAATCACGTCCTGCAAAATCACATCGTAACCTTCGCGTTTGGCAAGATCGACGATGATGCGGTTGGCGTTTTGCTGGAGGGCGGCAAATTCTTCGTTGCGGCGCAGGTTGTAGTCTTCTGCCAGCTCCGCCTGTTTCTTGCGGAACTGCTGAACCAGCTCGCCCCAGCGTTTTGCCGCAGCTTCACGCTCTTTGCCCTGCAATTTGCCTTCGGTCAGGGATTTTTCGAGCTTTTCACCTTCTTGCTGCAATTTCTGCAAAGCGTCCTGACGGCTGCGGAATTCTTTTTCCAAGGTCGTCTGAATGCGTTGCGCCTGCTTGGACTCAAGATAAACGCGCTCGGTATTGATAAAGCCGATTTTCTGCACGGCTTCCGCCGCCACAGCTTGGTTCATCAACCCGAAGCCCAATAAAGCCGCGCCGCCGAGGCGGAAGGCGTTGGCAATGATGTTCATCTGGATTTCCTTGATTTTGTATCCCGCCCATCAGCGGGATGACGGTTTGTTTTTTAAAAAGAGGCAGAACGCCCTGCCCCTTTTCCTTCAGGTCGTCTGAAAACGTTTTACCCATCGGTATTTCAGTTTTCAGACGACCTTTTTCTGTCTACGTCAGAATGTTGTACCCAATTGGAACTGGAAGCGTTGGATTTCGTCGCTGTCTTTTTTCTTCAGCGGGTAGGCGTAGCTGAACTTCATCGGACCCAGCGGTGAGAGCCAGGTTACTGCCGCACCGGCGGAGTAGCGCAACTCTTCCTTGAAGGTCGATTTGTGGGTCGTGCCTAAGCCGTATGGGTTTTGAGGCTTCTTGCCAATCTCAGTAGGATTGCTACTGTCGTTGTTATACGTTTTGCCATCCCATACGCTGCCCGCGTCGGCGAACAGGCTCAGACGGACGGAGCGGGAATCTTTGATGCCCGGCATCGGGAACAGCAACTCGGCAGAAACGTTGGCTTTTTTGTTGCCGCCGTAGCTGATTTTCTCGCCGTATTCGTCATAAACTTTCGGACCCAGCGTACCGCTCTCGTAACCGCGCACGGAGCCTAAGCCGCCGCCGTAGAAGTTTTCAAAGAACGGCATGGTTTTGGTTTTGCCGTAGCCGTTGCCGACACCGACTTCGCCGCCGAGCATCAGGGTAAAGTCTTTGGTCAGCGGGAAGAACCAAGTTTGGTTATGGGTCAGCGTGTAGTATTGCAGGTCGCTGCCCGGCAGGGCGATTTCGCCGTTGATGCCGGTCATGTAACCGCGGGTCGGCCACAATGCGCTGTCGGTTTTATTGCGTCCCCAACCGATCGTACCTTTGTACAGCCAGCCTTTGAAGTTACCTAATCCCTCAACACATTCTTTGCCTTTTGTATCAATACCATTGGCACACTTACCATGTTCTGCCACAAATTCAGCATAACGTTTAGGCGCGCCTTTGTAGGTATTCACGGTCAGGTGTTCCGCTGCCAGACCTAAATTGACGCGGTCGTATTCGGTAACGGGGATGCCCATGCGCACACCGCCGCCTGCGGTGGTGGTTTTATATTGTTTCGCGCTGGAAGAGGCTTTACGCGGGTCGTAAGACTTGCCGTAAATATCGTAACCGAGGCTCACGCCGTCGGGTGTGAAATACGGATCGGTAAACGACAGCGAGCCGTTGAGCGTGGTTTTGCTTCGTGAAGCGCGCAGGGAAACGGATTTACCCGTACCGAACAGATTGTCTTGGGAAACGCCCACAGACATGACCAAGCCGGTATCCTGAACCCAGCCCGCACTCATATCCAAAGAGCCGGTAGAACGCTCGTTCACGCTCATGTTCAAATCGACTTGGTCGGGCGTATTCGCAACCGGCACGGCATCGAATTGTACGTTGTCGAAGTAACCCAGCAACTCGACGCGCTCTTTGGAACGTTGCAGCTTGGAGGTGTCGTAAGGCGCGGATTCCATCTGACGCAATTCGCGGCGCACGACTTCGTCACGGGTTTTGTTGTTGCCGGTGATGTTGATTTCGTTCACATAGATTTTGCGACCGGGTTCGACGTTCAGGACGAAATCGACAGTTTGGGTCTCGGCATTGGGAACAGGCTGAACATTGACTTCGCTGAACGCGTAGCCTGCCGTACCCATGCGGTTTTGGATGGATTCGAGCGATTTGACCATTTGGGCACGTTCGTACCATTTGCCCTTTTTCATGGTCAGCAGTTTTTGCAGCTCTTCTTTCGGCACTTCGCGGGTGTCGCCTTCTATGCGCACGTCGCCCCAACGGAAGCGTTCGCCCTCGTCAACCGTGATTTTGATGGTTTGCTTGGTTTTGTCTTCGTTGGTCTGGATGTCGGTATCCAGAATGCGGAAATTGAAGTAGCCGTTGTTTTGGTAGAACTCGCTGACGCGCTCCATGTCTTGCGAGAATTTCTGCTCGTTAAACTGGTTGCTCTTAGTCAGCCAAGTCCACATACCGCCTTCGCTCAAAGACATTTGTTTCATGAGCTTGCGGTCGGAATAGACTTTGTTGCCTTCAAATTCGATGTCGGTAATCTTGGTGGTTTTACCCTCATCGATGGCAATGTCGATGGAAACGCGGTTACGCGCGAGTTTGGTGACGGTCGGCGTGATTTGGACCGACTGCTTGCCGCGGCTTTTGTATTCTTCCTTCAGGCTGGCTACAGACTGGCTCAGCGTGGCAGGATTGAAGTATTGGGATTGCGCCAAACCGAAGGATTCAAGGTTTTTCTTGATTACATCGTTTTGCAGCATTTTCGCGCCGGTGATGTTCAGCGTGCTGATGGTCGGGCGTTCGATAACGGTCAGCAAGACCTGATTGCCCATAGTCTCTACGCGGACATCGTCAAAAAAACCGGTCGCATACAGACTTTTGATGATTTCTTCGCTGCGTGCGTCGCTGAATTGGTCGCCGACTTTGACGGGCAGGTAGTTGAAGACCGTACTCGGTTCGGTGCGCTGCAAACCTTCGACGCGGATGTCTTGAATGGTGAAGTCGGCAAATGCCAAAGGCGACATGCCCAATACCATCAAAGCAGAAGCAATCTGTTTCAATTTCATAAAATTATCCAAACAAACGGTTGATGTCATTAAAGAAAGCCAGTGCCATCATGAACAGCATGGCAGCCAGTCCGAGGCGTAGGCCGATTGCCTGTATGCGCTCGCTCAAGGGCTTTCCGCGTATCCATTCGGCAGTGTAGAACACCAAATGCCCGCCGTCCAATACAGGAATGGGCAACAAGTTCAACACGCCTAAACTAATGCTGACCAATGCGAGAAATTCCAAATAGCTTTGAAACCCCAGCTGTGCCGTTTTTCCGGCGACGTCGGCAATGGTCAGCGGGCCTGAAATATGGTTCAGGGAGGCATTGCCTGTAATCAGTTTTCCGAAGAATTTTACCGTCATCCAAGCGTTGTTGACGGTTTTGTCCCAGCCCATCGCAAATGCTTCTGCGACAGACGGCTTATATTCGCGCTTGATTTCTTTTGTCCACGCTTCGTCGCCCTGAGGACCGAAGCCTACCCTGCCGACCAGCGTTCTGTCGGGTTGTTGGATGCTGTTGGGGCGGATGGTCGTCTGAACGGTTTGACCGTCGCGCTCATAAATCAATTCGATTTTCTTGCCCGGGCTTTGGCGTACGATTTCCACCCATTGCTGCCAAGACTCGATGTCTTGTCCGTCGGCACTGATCAGCTTGTCGCCTTTTTTCAAACCGGCTTTTTCAGCCGGGCTGTTTTCTGTCATTTCGCCGACACGGGTGGTGATTTTAAAAGGCGACAACCCGATATAGCCTTGGTTTTTCGCAATTTTACCTGCTTCGGGCGTGCCGGCGGCATCGATAATCCGCATGGTTTTTTGCCCCGAGCTCGTCTGAACGGCAACATTTACCTTGCCTGACTCGATGTTCAACACGATTTCTTGCTGGGCTTTATCCCACTCGCCGACGTTAACGCCGTTAACCGAAATAATTTTGTCTCCGGGCTGAAAACCTGCTTTTGAGGCAATGGTATTTTGCTCGACCATGCCGACATAAGGGCGGATTTCGGTAACGCCGAAGGAAAAACTCAAGCCGTAAAGCAGAACTGCCAGAGCGAGATTGGTCAGCGGGCCTGCGGCGACGATGGCGATGCGTTTGGCGGGATGCTGTTTGTCGAAGGCGTAAGGCAGGTCTGCCTGCGCCACTTCCCCCTCGCGCGTATCCACCATTTTGACATAGCCGCCCAATGGGATGGGCGCCAAACACCATTCGGTATCGCCGCGCTTTCTGCTGAAAAACGGTTTGCCGAAGCCGACGGAAAAGCGCACAACCTTGACGCCGCACAATCGGGCAACGATGTAGTGTCCGAACTCGTGCAGGCTGACCAAAATCAGGATGGCAAAAATAAAAGCTAGAAGGGTTTGCAAAAGAATCTCTCTGGTTGGGTATGGGTTGACGTTGTCGATGTTTCAGACGACGTATCAAGGCAGAGGGGTCGTCTGAAAAGCATTCCCAATGTGTAGAAAATATTATTGGCGTTATTTTGCCGATTATAAAGTCAGTCTGCCGTTTTGTCCGCCACACATGACGGGTGGGCGGGTTTTCAGACGACCTGTCATTTTTTATCGTTACGGCACGGTTTATCCCAATGCGGCGATAAATTCCTGCGCCTGTCTGCGGGTAACAGCGTCTTGCGCCAGCAGGTTTTCGATGTTGCCGAGGTCGTCTGAAAAGTCTTGTGCGAGACAATGGGCAACGGTTTTGGCAATGTCGGTAAACTTAATCTGTCCGTCTAAGAAGGCGGCGACAGCGGCTTCGTTGGCGGCGTTCAATACGCAGGGCGCTGCTCCGCCCGCGTTCATGGCTTCATAGGCGAGCTTCAGGCAGGGGAAGCGGTCAAAGTCGGGCTTTTGGAAGGTCAACGCAGACAATGCGTCGAAATCCAGGTCGCCGACACCCGAATCGATGCGTTCCGGCAAACCCAAACAATAAGCGATGGGCGTACGCATATCGGGATTACCCAGTTGCGCCAACACGGAGCCGTCGCGGTAGCGCACCATGCTGTGTATCACGGACTGCGGATGAATGACGACTTCGAGTTTATCAGGCGGACAGTTGAACAGCCAATGCGCTTCAATCAGCTCCAAACCTTTGTTCATCATGGTGGCGGAATCGACGGAGATTTTGCGCCCCATGCTCCAATTTGGGTGTTTGACCGCTTGCGCGGGCGTAATGCTGTCGAACGTGCCTAAATCGGCCGTCAGAAACGGGCCGCCGGAAGCGGTCAGGATAATCGAACGGATGCCGTGTTCGTTCAGACGACCTGTGTAATCGCGCGGCAAAACTTGGAAAATGGCGTTGTGTTCGCTGTCGATGGGCAACACTGCCGCGCCGTTTGCGCGGGCGATTTCCATAAACAACGCGCCGGAAACCACCAGCGTCTCTTTGTTCGCCAGATAAATGGTTTTGCCTTTTTGCGCCGCCGCCAGCGCGGAAGGCAGACCTGCCGCACCAACGATGGCGCACATGACACCGCTGACTTCGTCGGCAGAGGCAACGTCAACCAATGCCTGCGCGCCGTGTAAAACCTGCGTCGCCGCGCCGTCGCGTTTCAACAGGGCTTCAAGCCGGGCGGCGTGTTCCGCATCGGCAACGACGGCATATTCGGGGCGGAACGTCCGGCATTGAACCGCCAGTTTCTCAACCTGCTTATGCCCCGCCAGCGCGAATACGCGGAATTTTTCGGGGTGGCGGGAAACAACGTCCAGCGTGCTTTCGCCTATGCTGCCGGTACTGCCTAATATGGTCAGGACTTGTGGTGTCATGGTGTGTTCTTTATGCACTGCTTTCGGATTTCAGACGACCTTTGGGCTTGAGGTCGGAAAGGTCGTCTGAAAACGCTTATTCGATATTGTGTTTGATGTGTTCCAACGATTTTTATAGTGGATTAACTTTAAACCAGTACGGCGTTGCCTCGCCTTAGCTCAAAGAGAACGATTCTCTAAGGTGCTGAAGCACCAAGTGAATCGGTTCCGTACTATCTGTACTGTCTGCGGCTTCGTCGCCTTGTCCTGATTTAGTTAATCCACTATAACCGCTTCAGAACAAGCTTTCAAAGGCGGCATAGACGCTGATGACGGCAATCAGGCTGTCCACGCGGTCAAACACGCCGCCGTGTCCGGGCAGCAGATTGCTGCTGTCTTTGATGCCCGCCGCGCGTTTGAGCCAGCTTTCCAACAGATCGCCGCATACGCTGACAACGGTCAACACCAAACCGATTAACACGGTATTGAACCAGCCTGCGTCAAACGTGAGCCAACCAGCCCACCACACCACAGTCATGTACACTGCCACGCAAATCGCGCCGCCGATTGCGCCTTCCCAGCTCTTGCCGGGGCTGACGGTCGGTGCGATTTTGTGTTTGCCGAACGCTTTGCCGCTGAAATAAGCGCAAACATCGGCAACCCACACCAAACCCATCACGGCGAGCAGCGACAAGGCGTAATCGGGATGCGGGCGCAGGGACATGAGTGCGAACCAAAACGGCATGACCAAAAGCCAACCGACAGTATAAGCCTGCCAGCCGCCGTTCAATTTCCATTTGAATTTCAGCCACAAAGGCATAACGACCAGCCAAAACGCCAAAACGGCGTACCAGACGATATCCGGCAGCGTCCAACCGCCTGCATAGGCGATGACGCCGAACACCAGCGTCGCGGCGAGATAATGATTGGTTTTCAGTTTTTCCAATCCGCTCATGCGGGCGTATTCCCACAGCGTAACCAGGGAAATCAACCCGCAAAATGCCGCCCACAGCCATTGCGGCGCGTAAAACAGCATACCGAGCATCAACGGCAGCATCCACAGCGCCGTGATAATCCGTTGTTTCAACATTTTTAACCCCTTTGCTGCTCTACCGGCAGCTGTTCCGAAGTGCGGCCGAAGCGCCGTTCGCGTTTTTGGAACGAGGCGACAGCATCATCCAAGGCTTTGCTGTCAAAATCGGGCCACAGGGTATCGGTAAAATAAAGTTCGGCATACGCCATCTGCCAAAGCAGGAAATTGCTGATGCGCGTTTCGCCGCCGGTGCGGATGAACAAATCCGGCTCCGGCGCATCGCCCAGCATCAAGTGTTTCGCCAGCGCGTCTTCCGTAATCTCGGATACACCTTCGGCAATCAGTTTGTTTGCCGCCTGCAAAATATCCCAGCGGCCGCCGTAATCCGCGGCAATGCTCAGGGTCAGGCCGGTATTGTTCGCCGTCAACGCTTCCGCCTCTTCGATGCCTTGCAGAATCTGCCGGTTGAAGCGTTCGCGGCTGCCCAACACCTTCAGGCGCATATTGTTTTCGTGCAGACGGCGCACCTGTTTTTGCAAAGCCTGCAAAAACAGCCCCATCAGGAACGACACTTCGTCTTCGGGGCGGCGCCAGTTTTCAGTCGAAAAGGCAAACACGGTCAGATATTGCACACCCAGTTTGGCGCAATGCTTCACCATATTTTCCAACGCGTCCAAGCCGCGTTTGTGCCCCATCACGCGGGGAAGGAAACGCTTTTTCGCCCAACGGCCGTTGCCGTCCATAATCACGGCGATATGCTTCGGAACCGAAGTATGTTCCAAAATGGTCTGCGTGCTGCTCTTCATATCTGCCTTTCGCAGCGCGGCGGTTCAAAGGTCGTCTGAAACGCCGCGGACAAGGGTTTAAATCGCCATCAAATCTTCTTCTTTGGCAGCCAGCGTTTTGTCGGCTTCGGCGATGTATTTGTCGGTCAGTTTTTGAACCGCCTCTTCGCCGCGACGTGCTTCGTCTTCGGAAATTTCTTTGTCTTTCAAGAGTTTTTTGATGTGATCGTTTGCATCGCGGCGCACGTTGCGGATGGACACGCGTCCTTCTTCCGCTTCGCTGCGTACGACTTTAATCAAATCTTTACGGCGCTCTTCGGTCAACATAGGCATAGGCACGCGGATCAAATCGCCGACGGCTGCCGGGTTCAGACCCAAGTTTGAATCGCGGATGGCTTTCTCGACTTTGGCAGCCATATTGCTTTCAAAAGGTTTTACGCCGATGGTGCGCGCGTCCAGAAGCGTCACGTTGGCAACTTGGCTGACCGGAACCATGCTGCCCCAGTATTCGACTTCCACTTGGTCCAACAGACCGGTATGCGCACGGCCGGTACGTACTTTCGCCAAATTCTCTTTCAGCACTTCTACCGAGCGCTGCATTTTGCTTTCCGCTGTTTTTTGAATATCGTTAATCATTTTCTGCTTTCAAATAAGATACTGAATTTAAAACCTCGCCCGGACGCATGACCATCCGAACGGCAAATCAAGCTGTTAACTGCGCATAGTACCGTCATTCGGCGATTCCGACAAGGCAGGGGCGGTTTTGGGCCTTGTTTCTTAACTGATATTTAAATGCCGTTGCACATGAGTTTGGGGCGGAAAAGCATGGACGGCCTCGATACAGCCGCATTCATTTGCGTATAGACAAAAAGGTCGTCTGAAAACCTTGTCAACCGGTTTTCAGACGACCTTTATCCTATTCCGCCTCCAACCTCTCTATGGCGAAAGGCAGGGTGCAAAACAGGAAAATACGCTCCTGTTACGATGCAATCACGAACCAAAGACCTCGAAGAAGCAGGTATATCAATAATGTGATGGTAATGTTGTTGTATCGCCATTTCATTTGGTTGATGGAAAAAACCAGCAGTATGAGGAGAAAGAATTGTCCTATGTATACCCATACCATGTCTGCTGACAACAATACGGCACAAATCAATCCCAAAGGCAAAAGAATCATCCAAGCAGGCAACGAAGCAATCGCCCACTTCGGTTTTCTATTGCGTGCACGGACAAATTCTCCAACAGAAGAAAAGGCTGTCTGCTTCTGCGTAATCAAAGACAAAATACTTATACCGCCATAAGCTACGGCGCAAATATACAGCGCTTGTTGATAGTTGCTTACGAAGCTGATCAAAGCCAAAGGCAAAGGCGTAAGAAGTCCAAGTACGATAAAAGTCAATCGGGAAGAGCGCAGGTGCAGGCGTTCTGCCATAGCCGCGCGGGCGGCAACGCTGCATAAGACAACAGAAATAATGGAAGCAATAATTGGGGATACTGGGGACACATTGTCACGCAAACCCGGAATATCTTCCAAAGCGGTCAACATACTGGTGACGAACATGACCATGACGACAAACAGCAATAGGAGTTGTAATAGAGACCCTTCCCATTGATCGTTGCCACGTTTGAACTGCAAAGCATTAACCAATATCATGCAGGCGAGTGCCCATGAGTTGAGCGGCATAGTCAACCATATGATGAAAACATCGCTGTCTTCATGGTTGAAATGAAACATCGTTAGGCCGATCAGTATCCAGCCGACAAGGAAAATAACCCAGCCGGTCAAAGGCGCGACAACAATCCTCGCCCAAGCCATCTGCCACGGAGACAAAGAAGACATGCGCAACTGATCAAATGCATTGCTGGATACATCTTGGCGCAAACTGCGCTCAATCTGCAGATAAAGGGCGATATTTGAAATGCCGGTACCGAACGCACCGACGCTGGCAATATATTCCACCAGGTTTTCAGAATTGGCATTGGCAAAAACAAACAGGCAGTAGAGTATGATGATGCCTGCAATCATGCCCCAGCTCATGTTGAGCCACATCAGCCTTTGAAATTCGGCGTTAACCCGGATTTTGGGAATATTCAATTTATTGTCCATCGGCTTGCTCCTGTTGCTCTTGTTGCTCCTGCTTGTGGAGATTGAGGCTGTTTTGATAACTGTTTAGCAGCGACGCCTTAATGACGGACGCTTCGCTCAAAGGCAGGTTTTGTTCAAACAGCTTGCGCAACAAGGCCGCACGCGCTTCTTCTCCCGCATCCAATATGACGGTAACGGCATGATTGTTCCATTCTGCCTGCTTCACGCCTTCCGTATTGCGGACCCGCTCGAATATGGATTCATCCAAACCGACAAATTGCAGCGAAACAGTCTGATCTTCGTTAACATCATCATTAACAGATTGAAATGCCTGAACACGTCCGCCTTTGATAACCAGCATATGCGAACAATATTCGTCCAGCTCGGAAAGAATATGGCTCGACACCAAAATGCTCATGCCTTCATCTTTGAGCTTCAGCAGCAACAAAGACAATTCATGTCGTGCCTCAGGGTCAAGACCGCTGGCAGGTTCATCCAAAAGCAGAAACTTAGGACGATGGATGATGACTTGCCCGATACCGACACGCTGTTTCTGACCGCGGGAAAGGTCGCTGACTTTGGCATACAGTTTATGTTCCAAATTAAGCAGGCGAACGGTTTCCAGCAGCAAATCGGGAAGTCGCGCATCAGGAATACCGCGGGATTTGGCGGCATACGTTAAGCACTGGATCACGCTCAAACCATCCGGCAACCCAAAAAAATCAGGCAGGTAGCCGAGCTTGGAAAAACTGTCGCGCGGATTATCAAGAATAGGCAGACCGTCAAGCAAGACATCGCCGGATGTCGGGATTTCCAATCCTGCCATACAGCGCATCAAAGTGGATTTGCCGGCACCATTAGGTCCGATTAATCCGGTAATACTGCCCTGCGGAAGCTCGACCGAGACATCGTACAATGCCTGCGTATTGCCGTAGTAAAAATCTAGATGTTGGACATTAATCATAATATTTATAAGATATGAAGGGGTTGGATGCAAAAATCGGGGGCGCTAACGCCGACTGATAAACTTTTATCACACGGATGAAATGACAAAATGGCTTTTCAGACGACCTCAAACATTTCTTGGCATTTCATGATAAACATTCAGCCTCAGCCGCTCCGATCTTGAGCCTTCGTATTATCAACAAAAAACTGTTTGACATACAAAAAACTGCTTCTGCGGTCGCTTTAATAGAAGGACGGATAACTTTACCCTATATCAGCGTACTTAAAAAAGCGGCAAGGACATCTTCCAAGCCGCTTTTTTGTCATTGGTTTGTTACCTTCCAACCTATAAATGGCATATGGAACATCATCAAACATCCCAAGAAATACGTTTTCAGACGACCCCACACTTACCTAGGGCGGCAACAAACGAATAATGGACAAATCGTGTTACCATATTTTCGACAGTTTTTCTTTAACTTTAGTCTCCATTTCAGCACTCAAATGGCGACCCAATATTTTGCCGAAATCCTCTTCAGGCGTATAGTTCACCAGCTCAGGGGCTTTGACGACATCTCTAGCGACACTATATACGCTGCCGAAATCATCAATCAATCCCACTTCTTTAGCCTCCGAACCGGTATAGATGCGGCCGCTGAAAACATCAGAATACTGCTGATCTTTCAAACGCTTTCCGCGTCCGAGTTTAACCGATTTAATAAATTCCTTATGGATATCGGTCAGCATTTTTTCCCAAATCTGAGTTTGTGCGGGCGTTTCAGGAGAAAACGGATCGCCCATACCCTTATTGCTGCCCGCGATTTTCAGACGACGTTTGATACCGATTTTATCCATCAGCCCCGTCGCATCAAACCCTCCGCCAATCACACCGATACTGCCGACCACGCTGGACGGGTCCGCATAAATCTTGTCAGCCGCCGCCGCAATGTAATAACAGCCCGATGCACACATATCTTCCGCCACCACATACACAGGAATGTCTTTATGCTCCGATTTCATACGGCGGATTTCGTTAAACGCAATATTGGAAACCACAGGCGATCCGCCCGGACTATTGGCGCGGATGATAATCGCTTTAGCATTGGGATTATTGTAAACCGCCTCCATACCGGTGCGCAGCATCTCAACCTGATCATCAAGTTCATTGCCGATTTCGCCCTTCAAATCGATCACTGCCGTATGCTCCCCGCTGCTTTGCACTGCATCGGTATCGTCTCCAAACAGTGACGCAATAAACATGAGAAATAAAATCACACCGATAACACGCCAAATATTGCGCCAAATACGTGCGCTACGCTGCTCTTTATAAGAAGCCAGCAATACTTCGCGCAATACTTCGCGCTCCCAAAACGAGCCGGAATGAGATGAGGGATTATTCCCCTCGCGAGAATAAGGTTCCTGCATGATCGGTACTTTCATTGTTCAAATTTTGACACTCGGAACCACAATTCAGGTAGCTCCAACATTTTAGAGGATGTCTCCTATCCAATAACCCCGCATTCTACCGTCCTAAAAGATAAAATTTCAATCATCAGCAAATATTTGAACAAAGTTTTCATTTTATAACGAAATTTTTGGTTTCCTCATTAGAGGGAAACAAAGAAAACAGCGTCAAAAAATGATATGGGATATTATGCGCAGCGATAAAAGCTTGAAGGAAGATTTATAGTGGATTAACTTTAAATCAGGACAAGGCGACGAAGCCGCAGACAGTAC
>CAUSDA010000026.1:0-29515 GCA_963529965.1 uncultured Neisseria sp. | reverse complement strand
AGAATCGTTCTCTTTGAGCTAAGGCGAGGCAACACCGTACTGGTTTAAAGTTAATTCACTATGAAATGGTGGCGACAATCACGCCTGTAATATTGTGTTGTAAAGCCGTCAGTCCGACGCTTTGCCTACCGCCGTCCATATCTGAGCAAACTATCAAAAAAACGCCGAAATCTTTATAATTCGGCACATATCCTATTTTTCAGACGACCTATCTCCGATAGTGCATCCTTTTGTGGATTAACTGTGGATAAGTTTGTCCTGACCCCTTTCCAGGAATACCTTATGATCCGTTTCGAACAAGTTTCCAAAACCTATCCCGGCGGTTTTGAAGCCCTGAAAAACGTCAGCTTCCAAATCAAAAAAGGCGAAATGATATTTATCGCCGGCCATTCCGGCTCCGGCAAGTCCACCATCCTCAAGCTGATTTCCGGTATTACCAAACCCAGTAAAGGCAAAGTGTGGTTCAACAACCAAGACTTGGGCGAATTGAGCGACAACCAAATCGGCTTCATGCGCCAACATATCGGCATCGTGTTCCAAGACCATAAAATCCTCTATGACCGCAATGTCCTGCAAAACGTCATCCTGCCGCTGCGGATTATCGGTTATCAGCCGCGCAAAGCCGAAGAACGCGCCCGCATCGCCATTGAAAAAGTCGGCTTGAAAGGCCGCGAATTGGACGATCCCGTAACCCTCTCAGGCGGCGAACAGCAACGCTTGTGTATCGCCCGCGCCGTCGTCCACCAGCCCAGCCTCCTGATTGCCGACGAACCCTCCGCCAACCTCGACCGCGCCTACGCGCTCGACATCATGGAACTGTTCAAAACCTTCCACGAAGCAGGAACCACCGTCATCGTCGCCGCTCATGACGAAACCCTCATGGCAGACTACGGCCACCGCATCCTGCGCCTCTCGAAAGGACGACTCGCATGAGCATCATTCACTACGTCTCGCTGCACGTCGAATCCGCGCGCACTGCGCTCAAACAGCTCCTGCGCCAGCCCGTCGGCACGCTGCTCACCCTCCTGATGCTCGCCGTCGCCATGACCCTGCCGCTTTTCATGTATTTAGGCATCCAAAGCGGGCAAAGCGTTTTAGGCAAGCTCAACGAGTCGCCGCAAATCACGCTCTATATGGAAACCGACGCATCCAAAGCCGACAGCGATACCGTTCGCAACCTGTTGGAACGCGATGCCCGCCTCAACAAAATCCGTTTCATCAGCAAGCAGGAAGGCTTGGAAGAGCTGCAATCCAACCTCGACCAAAACCTCGTTTCCATGCTCGACGGCAACCCCTTGCCCGACGCATTTATCGTAACGCCCGATCCTGCTACGCCGCCCGCACAAATGCAGGCGATTTATCAGGATATGGTCAAGCTGCCCATGGTTGAATCCGCCACCATGGACACCGAATGGGTGCAAACGCTGTATCAAATCAACGAGTTCATCCGCAAAATTTTATGGTTTCTTTCACTGACGCTGGGCATGGCGTTCGTCCTTGTCGCACATAACACCATCCGTCTGCAAATCCTCAGCCGCAAAGAAGAAATCGAAATCACCAAGCTGCTCGGCGCGCCCGCATCGTTCATCCGCCGCCCCTTCCTCTATCAAGCCATGTGGCAGAGTATCCTCTCCGCCGCCGTCAGCTTGGGACTGTGCGGCTGGCTGCTCTCCGCCGTACGTCCGTTGGTAGATGCCATCTTCAAACCCTACGGGCTCAACATCGGCTGGCGTTTCTTCTATTTCAGCGAAGTTTCGCTGGTGTTCGGCTTCGTCATCGCCTTAGGCGTCTTCGGCGCATGGCTTGCCACCACGCAGCATCTGCTGGGCTTTAGGGCAAAGAAATAAAATCATTTGATTGAAGCAAAGGCAAAAAGGTCGTCTGAAACTCTAAAACAAGGTTTCAGACGACCTTTGATTAGTGCCATTTATCGTATAAGGAAATAATATGCAGGGAAATCTACTACCACTCGACTATGACCTAAGTTTGAGCAAATTATTGAGAAGGATGGCGCAGATACTGTTCATCTTATCCTTGTGCTTGCCTGCCGTGAATGGAGCTATGGGTTTGCTAATTTGGTCGGCAGGCTTATTTTTCTTGTGGCTTCCGTTGGGTTGGCCTACATTTGCCAATGTAATTTTTATTGTTTTATATATCAGATTGAATGATGAGAAAGAGATCTTGCCTTTGTTACCCTGTTTAATGTTAACCCTGATGATACCGGGGTCGATATTTGGGTTATCTGGTGTATTTGGTTGGGGATATGTGGTTTGGGTGATGTCGGGTATGCTTCTATGTGCAGATTGGCTGTGTAGCCTTATGCCGCACAAACAGCGCTTGATTGTCAGGTTGGCAATCATGGTTTGTCTGATATGGGCTGCCGGCTTAATAGGGCTTGGGCAGTATCAGCAAAACTCAAACGATCAGGATATCTTTGAAGATCTCTATTTCAGTGTGTTTTACAATCCGTTAGGTATTATGAGATAAGTTTCGTATCAGCATTGAAAAGACAAAAAACGGGGGCAACCATGTTTGAAGGCTTTTTGAGATTGGACGGTTTACGATGGGGTTCTGAATAACGCTGATTAGTCGATTTTTGATTTAAACTCTTTTTCGGCGCATGGCTTGCCACCACGCAGCATCTGCTGTGCTTTCGGGCAAAGAAATAAAAACATTTGATTGAAGCAAAGGTAAAAAGGTCATCTGAAACTCTAAAACAAGGTTTCAGACGACCTTTGATTGGCTGCCGTTTATCGTGTAAGGAAATAATATGCCGGATAATCTATTGCCACTCGATTATGACCTAGGTTTGAGAAAATCTTTAAGAAGGGTGGCGATCATACTGTTCATTTTATCCTTGTGTTTGCCCGCTGTAGGCGGAGCGATAGGTTTGGTAATTTGGATGACAGGTTTGACTGTTTTTTGGTATCCGGCGAGCTGGCCTACATTTGCCAATGTGATTTTTTTTGTTTTATATATCAGATTGAAGGATGATAAAGAAAGCTTATATTTGTTCCCCTGTTTAATGTTAATCTTGATGATACCGGGGTCGATATTTGTGTTACCCGGTGTATTTGGTTGGGGATATGTGGTTTGGGTGATGTCGGGTATGCTTTTATGTGCAGATTGGCTGTGTAGCCTTATGCCGCACAAACAGCGCCTGATTGTCAGGTTGGCAATCATGGTTTGTCTGATATGGGCTGTCGGCTTAATAGGGCTTGGATGGTATCAGCAAAACTCAAACGATCAGGATATCTTTGAAGATCTCTATTTCAGTGTGTTTTACAATCCGTTAGGTGTGATGAGATAAGTTTCGTATCAACAGTGAAAAGACAAAAAAAACGGGTGCAACCATGTTTGAAGGCTTTTTGAGATTGAGTGATTTACGATGAAGTTCCGAATAACCCTGATTGGTCGGTTTTTGGTTTAAACTCTTTAAAATCATAATATTGCTATAACTCATTTTATCGTCTGGACTTTGAATGGGTAATGTTTTGCTGAATTTTGGCGGTAAAGTGCTTGACAGTTTTTTCAAGTATCTGTATAGTTCTACTTTCTGACGCGGGATGGAGCAGCATGGTAGCTCGTCGGGCTCATAACCCGAAGGTCGTAGGTTCGAATCCTGCTCCCGCAACCAAATTTTCAAGCCCTCGGTTCTATCGAGGGCTTTTTCTTGGCTTGATTGCCGGGGTAAGTGAATCCCTATACCTTAAGAAGGTCGTCTGAAAACTTGATGTTCGGGTTTTCAGACGACCTTTTTGCGTCAATCATTTTCGTGGACAGAGTCCACGCTACGGCACTTGTGTTGTCAACAAAATTTGTAGCGTGGGCTTTGCCCGCGAACCACTCAAGATTTCAGGTGACCTGTCCGTTTATTATCTTCGTGGGTAGAACCTACGTTATGGATACCGAGTCAGCCAAAACCGATAGAAAGTTCAAATATGAAAGGTCGTCTGAAACCTACATCGGGTTTTCAGACGATTTTTGTTTTCAATCATTTTCGTGGACGGAGTCCACGCTACGGCAATTGTGTTGTCAACAAACTTTGTAGCTTGGGCTTTGCCCGCGAATTGCTAAATATTTCAGACGACCTTTCCTACACCTTCCCGCATCAGCAATATCAGGCTTCACTTCTGTCCGCTTTGTTCCACCTGCCGTTTAAAGCGTGTGCCTGCGGCGTAGTAGAAGGGGCGGGGGGAGAATTGGCGGGAGACTTGTGAGGCGAAGATGCAGGCGATGAGCAGCCAGAAGAGGAGGTTTTGTCCGCCGGTCATTTCCATCACGACGACGGCGGAGGTGAGCGGCGATTGGGTGGCACCGGCGAGGAAGGCTGCCATGCAGATGAGGACGAGGACGTGGGTGCCTTGGGCGAGTCCGGTGAGGATGGCGATGTGTTCGCCCAAGACTGCGCCTATGGTGAGGGAGGGGGTGAAGATGCCGCCGGGCGTGCCTGTCCAGTAGGTCAGGACGGTGGAGAACCATTTGGCGGCGGCGAGTCCGGCGGGGGCTTCGTGGATGCCGCGCAGGGCTTGGGCGGCTTCGTGGTAGCCTGTGCCGTAGGTTTTGCCTTGGTAAAGCGTGCCGATGGCGGCGAGCAGGATGCCGATGAGGGCGGCGGTAATCAGGGGATGACGGCGGATGTGTTCGCGCCATTTGGCGGGGGCGAAGGCAGTGGCGCCGAGATACAGGGTGCGTCCGAACAGTCCGCCGGCGATGCCGCACGCGAGTCCGCAGCCCAATACCCAGCCGAGCATATTGTCGAGTGCGCCGCCGCTGAAGCCTGAAAAATAGGGGTTGTTGCCTTGGATGGCGACTTGGATGAAACCGGCGGCGAGGACGCCGAGTAGGATTTGCCGCTCCCAACGCAGCATGACTTCGCGCCCGAGTTCTTCGATGGCGAAAATCACGCCTGCCAGCGGGGCGTTGAACGCGGCGGCAAGCCCGCCTGCCGCGCCTGCGGCGATAAGATCGTTTTCCTGCATGCCGCGAAAGGCGAAGCCGTGTTTTTTGCACCATGCGCCCCACGCGCTCATGACTGCTGCGCCGACTTGGACGGACGGCCCTTCACGCCCGACGGATGCGCCTACGCACATGGCGAGGAAGGTCAGCGGGATTTTGAGGAGGGTTTCGCGGAGGCGGATCAGGCGGGTTTTGTTGGCGCCGTAGGGCAGGGCGAGGCTGGCGAGCACTTGCGGGATGCCGCTGCCGGAGGTGTAGGGGGCGAAACGGCGGGTGATCCAAACGATGAGCGGCAGCCCGAAGGGCAGGGCAACCCAAGCGAACCAGGGATATTTTTGCACCAGCTCCGCATTCGTTTCCAATGCGAAATCCGCCATCCAGGCAAACAGGAGGGCGGTCAGCGCAACCAGTGCCGAACCTGCCAGCAGGAACAGAAAAGCAATGCTTTTACGCGAAATGCGGCGGGTTTGGCGGATTTTGTGCGTGATGTGGTAGGCGGGCGGTTTGGTCGGCATGGTATGCGGAAGTGTGGAAAAGGTCGTCTGAAAAGGGTTATTGCGGAAGGCGGTTTATCAATGCGCCAAGATAGCCTAAACCGAAAGACAGTAAAAATGCAGAAGCGATGCCGACACCCCAGTAAATAGATCGGTGCTGCGTAGGTTTGTCAGTGGTGGCGCGCAGCAGTTTGAAATAGAGTGCGAACGTGGCGAATGAGAGGGCGAAAATCAGTAAACAGCCGAAGAGGGAGACAGATGAATAAGAGGCGTAGGCGATTATTGCAGGTTTCAGTGTGTAAAGCACGCCCGCGCCTATCGCCCATTTCCAGATGGGATAGAGCCTGTCGGGGAAATCCAGCGTCCCCACAGCTTGAAATCTGCCGAATGCCAATATCAAAGCAATGTCAAAAAAGATGGATGCAAAGAGTAACACCATAAAATAATTTCCTTGTGAGTAAGATGTTTTTGTTTTTCAGACGACCTCGGGGTCGTCTGAAAAAAGAGGGGAGGCAGCCTGTTGCCCCTCCAGTCAATGCATAATAAATAAGTTTGCCCAATAAAACAATTTTTCGGTCAGTAGGGTTAAGGCTATACCTGAAAGAATGCCCAGTCCCCAATAGATAAACCGGCGGCGTTTCGGGTTGGACGTGGTACGCAACATTTTGAAATACAAAAGCAAGCAGCCGAACATGCAGATGGTTTGAAACAGGATGAAGGGGAGGCTGTCAATGGCTTTGGAAATCGAATCATGAACGATGATTGTCACTATGCGTATGCATAAATAAATCAAAGCCGAGCCTGCCGCCGAATGCCAAAAGGGGACGGATGTGTCGGATGAGTCGGTTGTCCTGTGGGGTTGAAGCCTGCCGAATAATAATATAAAGACAATGTCAGACATAATGATGGCTCCCTTGACGTAAGCTGTTTTTGTGTTTCAGACGACCTCGGGGTCGTCTGAAATGTTATGGTGCGGCGATATGGGGCAGTACCGCGCTAAGGTGTGTCAGTACGTCGATCATCCGCAACGCCGAAGCGGCTGCCATATCCCGGTAAACACAGTGATGCAGCCGAACAGTATGGGCTTTCGCAAATAAAGCACGCGCTATGGTTTTGCACTTGGTCTAAAGGTCGTCTGAAACGGTTTTCAGACGACCTTTTTTCGTGCTGCCTTAACCTGTATTGCGCAAACCTTGTGCTACGCCGTTGATGGTCAGGTGCACCATCAGGAGGGTGTGCGGGTCGTGCGGGTCTTTGCGCAGGCGTTTGAGCATGGCGACTTGCAGGCCGTTGAGCGCGTTCAGGTACGGAATCCGCAGGGCGAGCGAACGGGCGAGGCTGCGGTTGTCGCGCAAGAGTTCGTCGGTTTGCAAAAGGTCGAGCAGGGCTTTGCGGCTGCGTTGGTATTCTTCCTTAATCATGCCGAAGATGACGGCAGCTTTTTCGGGCGATTCGCTCAAGCCGGCGTAGTTTTCGGCGAGGGTGATGTCGGTTTTCGCCATGACTTGTTCCATATTGGAGAGCATAGCTTGGAAGAAGGGGTTGTGTTGCGCGTGTTCCCGCAGGGCGGCGAGGGTTTCGGGTTTGCCTTCGCACAGGCTTTCCACTGCGCTGCCGAAGCCGTACCACGCGGGCAGCATCAGGCGGTTTTGCATCCATGAGAACACCCACGGTATCGCGCGCAAATCCTGTATCCGCGCCAAAGTTTTGCGGCTGGCGGGGCGGCTGCCGAGGTTGAGGGTGGCGATTTCCTGTATGGGGCTGGTTTGCAGGAAATAGTCGATGAAGTCGGGGTGGGTAATCAGCTCGCGGTAGTATTTGAACGATACGTCCGACAATGCCTGCATGAGCGCGGGTTCGGGGTCTTTTTGATCGGGCAGCAGGCTGGCTTCGAGCGTGGCGGCGACGAGGGTTTCGAGGTTGCGCACGGCGTTGCCGGGGTCGGCGTATTTGGCGGTGATGACTTCGCCTTGCTCGGTGATGCGGATTTGTCCGGCTACGCTGCCTGCGGGTTGGGCGAGAATGGCTTGGTAAGACGGGCCGCCGCCGCGTCCGACGCTGCCGCCGCGGCCGTGGAAGAGGCGCATACGAACATCGTATTTTTTAAAGAGTTCGACCAAACCCAATTCCGCCTGATAGAGACACCAAGAGCTGGTCACGTAGCCGCCGTCTTTGTTGGAATCGGAATAGCCGAGCATGATTTCCTGAATGTTGTCGCGGCTTTGCAGCAGGTCGCGGTACCATTCGTTGCTGAACATGGTTTCCATGACGGGGCAGGCGTTTTCGAGGGCTTCGATGGTTTCGAAGAGCGGGACGATGTTGATGCGGCTTTGCGGTTTGCCGTTTTCAATCGTCAACAGGCCGCTTTCTTTGAGCAGCAGCGCGAGCGCGAGCAGGTCGCTGGGCTGTTCGCAGTTGGAGATGATGCTTTGGGTAACGGCGTTTTCACCGAATTCGTCTTTGATGTTGCGCGCTTCGTTGAAAATCGCCATTTCGCGGCGGGTGTGTTCGCTGTAAGTGATGAACGGGCTGGACAGCGGACGCTGGTGTTTCAACTCGCGCAGCAGGACGGTTTGTTTTTCCGTTTCGGACAGGCCGGCGTAGTCTTCCAAACCGGCGTGTTTGAAGAGTTCGGCAACGACATCGGCGTGTTTTTCCGCGTGTTGGCGCAAGTCGAGCGGCATCATGTGGAAGCCGAACACGGACACGGAACGGATCAGGTCGGCGAGTCTGCCTTCGCCCAAAAGCGCGCTGCCGTTGTCGCGTAGGGAGCGTTGCAGCTTGTGGAGGTCGTCTGAAAACTCTTGCGCGGAGGCGTAAGGCATCATGAAGCCGAATTTGCAGCCCATACCCAAGCCGAGCGAGCGGGCTTTGCCCATCACGCGCGCCATGATGTAGGCGATGGCGCGACGGTACGGCTCTTCGGTGCGGGCGATCTCTTCGTCGGGCGATTCGTCCGACAACGCCATTACGTCGTCGTTGACTTTGACGCGGCGGACGGAAAGCGGCAGCTCGCGGTAGAGTTTGTCGAGTTCGCCGCGGTAAAAACGGAACACCGCGTCGGCATGGCGGCGGAAAGCGAAGCGCAGGGTTTCGGCGGAGACAAACGGATTGCCGTCGCGGTCGCCGCCTATCCAGCCGCCGATTTTCAGGATGTCAGGAACGTCCACATCAGGATAGGTCGTCTGAAATTCGCGTTCCATGCTGCGGTAGAGCTTGGGCAGCGCCTCGAAGAAACTCATCGGGAAAATGGATACGCCGTTGTTGATTTCGTCGTTGACGCTGAGTTTGTGGTGGCGCGTCTCGCTGGTTTGCCACAAGCCCAACAAGATGGTGTCGATTTCGCGACGCAATTCCGCCAGCGCGTCGGCATGGGTGCAACGTTCGCGGCGGGGCAGGAGGGCGCGGATGCGGCGGTTGAAGTTCAACACGGTTTGGCGTTGCACTTCGGTCGGGTGCGCGGTCAGAACGGCGGTAACATTGGTCGTATTTAATTGTTTTTGAACCGCCTTGCCGCCGATTTTCGCCGCTTTGAGTTTGCGTACCGTTTCCGCCAGGCTGCCTTCCGCGCCGCCGTGTCCCGCCTCTTCGTGGATTTGGCGGCGGCGTTCGTGGTGTACGTCTTCGGCGATGTTCAGAATTTGCGCGAACAAGCCGCAGGCAAGCGTCAGGTCGTGGGTTTGTTGTTCGTCCAGTTGCGGCAAAACCTTCTCAATCAAAGCCGCGCTGTCGTCCGAAGTGGACAACAGTTTGACCGTTTCCACCACCAAAGGCGAGGCTTCTTCGTGCAGGAGTTTGTACAAAGATTGTTTCAAAAATTCCGCGTCTGCTGCCAGAGCAGCGTCTTTGGGATTGTTCAGGATATGCAGTTGCATGATTTTCTCTCTTTATTTATTTATCTCAAAAACAAACGTAAAACATTGTATAGCAGGTCGTCTGAAACCGCCATCGGAAAAGGTGTTGCAAAACGCCGAAACTTGATGTAACCCGCGTCCGCGCAAGCCGAGCCGTTAATTCCTTAACAAAACCGCCCGTGCATTTCAGTCCGATTATTCTGCCGTTCGTATCCGCAGCATAGTCCGAAGTGTAGAAATCCCGTAAAATATAGTGAATTAACTTTAAACCAGTACGGCGTTACCTCGCCTTAGCTCAAAGAGAACGATTCTCTAAGGTGCTGAAGCACCAAGTGAATCGGTTCCGTACTATCTGTACTGTCTGCGGCTTCGTCGCCTTGTCCTGATTTAAATTTAATCCACTATACTACGACATAAAATCCTATTTTCACGCAGGCACAGTATGTTCAACTTCAATTCCGTACGCGAAAACGACAAACGCCAACCCACCGTCCGCACCGCCGTGGCAAGCGGCTCCATCAACATGAGTACCTCCGCCATCAAAGTTTTGGCGGAAAACGCCACCCAAAACGCAGGCATCCTCAACGTCGCCCGTATTGCCGCCGTCCAAGGCATCAAGCAGGTCGGACTGCTTGTCCCACTTTACCAGCCCCTTCCCCTGCAACACGTCCGCGTCGATTTCGATGTCGATGTCGAACTCGCCTACGTCAAAGCCACCGTAACCGTTTCCTCTGAAGTCGGCAAAAGCATCACGACCGAAGCCGTCACCGGCGTCAATATCGCCCTCATATCCATTTATGACATGATGAAAGAAGTCGACCAGTCCATGATGATGACCCGCATCCACCTCGAATCCGAAAGCGGCGGCGAACGCGGCCCGTTCGTATTCGACGATGCCTACGAAAACATCGAATTCTGATTGAACAAAAAAAGGTCGTCTGAAAACCGGTTTGAGGTTTCAGACGACCTTTGGCATGAGGCATACGGATAAATATAGTGGATTAAATTTAAATCAGGACAAGGCGACGAAGCCGCAGACAGTACAGATAGTACGGAACCGATTCACTTGGTGCTTCAGCACCTTAGAGAATCGTTCTCTTTGAGCTAAGGCGAGGCAACGCCGTACTGGTTTAAAGTTAATCCACTATACAACAGGGGGCAAACATTGGGACGGCGTTGCCCGTTTTGCCGATTCCATCCGCGATACAACATTCAGACGACCCATCATGAACGACCACCAACTGCTCCGTTACAGCCGCCACATCCTTCTCGACGAAATCGGTATCGAAGGGCAGGAAAAAATCCTTGCCGCCCGCGTCCTCGTCGTCGGCTGCGGCGGGCTGGGTGCGGCAGCCCTCCCGTATCTTGCCGCTTCGGGCGTCGGCAAACTCATCATCGCCGACCACGACACCATAGACGATACCAACCTCCAACGCCAAACCGCCTTCACCGAAGCCGATATCGGACAAGCCAAAGCGCAAGTGATGGCAGGTCGTCTGAAAGCCGTCAACAGCGCGTGCGACATTACCGCCCTGACCGAAAAGCTGGACGAAGTCCGCCTGACCGAACTCATGCGTACCGCCGACATCGTCCTCGACTGCACCGACAACTATCCCACCCGCCAAGCCATCAACCGCGCCGCCGTCGCCACCCGTACCCCGCTGGTTTCTGGCGCCGCCGTGCGCTTCGACGGCCAAATCGCCGTGTACCGTCCCGACCTGCCCGACTCCCCCTGCTATGCCTGTCTGTTTGACGGCGACACCGCCGACGACGGCGCCTGCGCCCTGTTCGGCGTATTTTCTCCGTTGGTCGGCATCATCGGCGCCACCCAAGCCGCCGAAGCCCTCAAAATTCTCACCGGCGCAGGCGAACCGACACACGGCAAACTGATGACCTACAACACCCTCACCGCCAAATGGCAGACATTCCGCGTCCACAAAAATCCGGATTGCGGCGTATGCGGCAAACCGTACAAGGCGTAGTAGGAAGGTTCACTAAAAGTAATAAAAGATGCGGATGTGGCTTGGGACTTCTGTGCGATATTTTTTGACAGGGACAGCCGTCTTGTAGAGACCAACTTTTGTTATCGCCTAAAGAGGATGTATTTTAGGTCGTCTGAAAGTTTTTCAGACGACCTTTATGAAATTTGGGTTTTAATCCAATCTACGCTTATCAGTTCAATCAAAGGGGGCTCAATTATTTTCTGGTATGAATGTAGTCAGATTATTTCGAGAATGCATTATTCCTCTTTAGATTTTTTATCATAAAAAAGGAAAATTGAAATTAAAAATGAAATAATGAAAATATGAATAGTGTAAAAAAAATAGTATATCGTATTACGTACTAATAGCCAATTATCAAGCATATTTAAATCTGATGCGGCTTTTCTAGAAAATCCTATAAAGTTTAAGATATATTCAACTATGCCATCCAAAAATAACGAGGATGGGAATAATATGAAATAATTTATAATTGCTGTAAAGAACCACCCAAATACAAAAGAACTGATTAAGTATAATAACCAGTAAATTCCAATTGCTTTAATGGCAAATGAAACTCTTTTCTTAAAAATCATCTATAACCTCCTGTTTGATTAGCCATTAATTTATTGCCGGGATTTTATTGAACAACTACTTTCAATTTTATCATCAGGTCCTTTGTGTTTAGAGATGGTCCAAGTTAGAAGAGATTTTGTTATTGCCGAAGAACCTTTTCCAAAAAACTTAGGTCTGACTGGATATTTCTAGCAGCAGGAACTAACGTATCGTCGCAATTTATCATACAAATTTCTTTGTAGAAATATTGTAATCGAATAATTACATGCATTAGGCAAAATACATATCATGCTGTTACCAAGCATTATCTGGCAAACTAATCGGTTTTTTATAATATCCATTCTTATCTCTATATTTGCTATAGCTTTCAGGATGTCCCCCCTGTTCAGCCAAGGCCTCACCAATTTCCATGGAGTTTAAAATCTCCGCCTCCGAGTCACCCTATAGATGGAGGGGTGCTATTATCAATCTGTTGACACTACCTCCGTAAAATGGGGTTGCCTGAATAACCAGCAATCTTGGGATGCGCTATGTACACAGAACCCCGGCAAACTGACCACCTGCAAATATCCTTCTCTCCTACTGATCAAGACAGACGCTATGCGGGAAAGCGGCTTTTGCGTTATATAGAGCCTGATTGGCGGCGCAAATATTGGTTTGGTTCGGCTGCCTTCCTGCTGATGTGGGGCATTCTATTCGTCTTTGCTTGTTGGTTGTTTAACGGCATCAACAACACCTATGTTCAAAACTGCTATCTGTTTGCCGATTCGCAAACTGACAGTTTGGAGTACTGTCTGTATAAAGCCAGAGACGACAGCAGCTCCCTATGGATAATGGCGGGTCTCATCTACGCCACCTCCATGGTGATGTATTTTGATCAACGTTGGACATATCGCAGCTTTGCCCGCAGGGCTGCCCATCCTCTGAAAGGGCGGCGTTTCTCCCTTAGCCTTTCAGCCGAAGGCTTGACACAGGAGGAAGCAGGGCGCAACAGGCATTTCCATCATTGGGCAGGCGTGGAACGTATCATCGAAGACCAAGCATTCCTGCTGTTTTATATCGACCGTAACATCGCCTATTTTATTCCGATTGCCGCTTTTGCAGAGGCGGGAATGGATGCCCACGCGTTTTATACCCGAGCGATGGAGTTGAAGGCTGCGGCAGAGGCGACAAATCCGGACGAAATAAAGGCTACCTGAAAACCTATTTTCGGTTTTCAGGTGGCTTTTGTTCTTCAAATACAGGGCTGATTTAGTCTTTCAACTTCGCCAACTGATTTTGAACTTTTGCCATTTTGTCTTCCAATTCTGCCAAATGGCAGACATTCCGCGTCCAAAAAAATCCCGATTACGGCGTATGCGGCAAACCGCACCGCCCGTAGTGGGAAGGCTTGCTAAAAGTGATAAAAGATAGGGAAACCAAGTTTCAGACGACCTTTGTTATTATCAAGAACAATTAAGAGACCTCGTATATAGTCACACAAGGGATGCCTGCAAATTCAGCAATTTTCTTGCACAAGCTGCTAGCTGACACTTCGCCAACACCTGGGAAAACAACAGCAAAATCGGAATAAGCCATATCGGCATCAGTGGTATTCGACGGTAAAAAGCGATAATACAAATCTTCAGTTCTACAAACAGAACAAGTGAGATAGCCACCTTCGTCATCAAAATCAAACGAAGGCAATAGGTCTTCTATATCCATCTCCTCACCTTGAGCATAATGTTGACTGCAATGCGGACAAACAAGCTCGCCTTTTCCAAAGTTTTCCAAAGCAGTGAACAGCGTCGGCTCATCTTCAATCTGAAAGTAGATGCCGCGGGAATATCGGGCATTTTTTTCACCTACAAATTCAATAATTCCTTTGTTGGTAAACGTATAACCTAGTTCTCCATAATAAAAAACTTCTTGCAACTCAGGATAAATCCAACCTTGCTCCAGCATATAATTTCGGATCTGTTCTGCAAGCTCCTTTTTTTTCTTCCCTACGGGAGATACAGGAACTATATAGTAGCGATGATCAGACATTTTTTTCCTTTCTAAAAAGGTCGTCTGAAACCCATTTTCAGACGACCTTTCCGTTTCTTCAACCTATCAGTCTTTCAACTTCGCCAACTGATTTTGAACTTTCGTCATTTTGTCTTCCAACTCCGCCAAATCGGCTTTGTCTTTTTCCACCAGATGCGCGGGGGCTTTTTCGGTGTAGCCGGGTTTGGAGAGTTTGGCGTTGAGTTTGTCCAAGGCTTTTTGCAGCTTCTCGGCTTCTTTGCTCAAACGGGCGGTTTCGGCGGCTTTGTCGATTTCGACTTTCAGCATCAGGCGCGCGCCGTTGCAGACGGCGACGGGCGCGTCTTCGCTTTCGGGCAGCCTGTCCACTGTTTTGGCTTCGGTCAGGCGCGTGAGGGCGGGCAGGTATTTCAGCAGCGCTTCAGGCACACTGCCTTCCACAAACAGCGGCGCTTTCACGTTCGGGGCAATGCCCATTTCGCCACGCAGGTTGCGCACGGCGCCAATCAGGTCTTGCAGTTGCGCCATTTGGTCAAAAGCAGCCTGCACGATTTTTTCCGGGTCGGCTTTGGGATAGGCGGCCAGCATAATGCTGTCGGCGGTTTTGGCGTTGGCCAGCGGGGCGACGGCCTGCCACAGCTCTTCGGTGATGAACGGGATAATCGGGTGCAGCAGGCGCAATGCGGCTTCCAGCACGCGAACCAAGGTGCGGCGCGTGGTGCGCTGGGTGGTGGGGCAGCCGGTTTGGATTTGCACTTTGGCCAATTCGATATACCAGTCGCAATAGTCGTTCCACACGAATTCGTACAGCGTTTGCGCGGCCAAGTCGAAGCGGTAGGTTTCAAATGCTTCGGCAGCGGCGGCTTCGGTTTGTTGCAGGCTGCCGATAATCCATTGGTCGGCGAAGGTGTAGGCCAGCGGCTGGGTTTCGTCTTGGCCGCAGTCTTGGTTTTCGGTGTTCATCAAGACGAAGTTGGTGGCGTTCCAGATTTTGTTGCAGAAGTTGCGGTAGCCTTCGGCGCGTTTGAAGTCGAAGTTCACGCTGCGGCCGAGGCTGGCGTAACTCGCCATGGTGAAGCGCAATGCGTCCGCGCCCATGCTGGGGATACCTTCGGGGAAGAGTTTTTTCGTGGCTTCTTCCACTTTCGGCGCGGTTTCGGGTTTGCGCAGACCGGTCGTGCGTTTCACCAGCAGCTTGTCCAAGTCGATGCCGTCAATCAAATCGACGGGGTCGATGACGTTGCCTTCGGATTTGGACATTTTTTTGCCTTCGTGGTCGCGCACGATACCGTGGATGTACACGTCTTTAAACGGTACTTTGCCGGTGAAGTGGGTGGTCATCATAATCATGCGCGCCACCCAGAAGAAGATGATTTCGTAGCCGGTTACCAAGACGTTGGACGGCAGGAAGGCTGTGAGTTCATCGGTTTCAGACGGCCAGCCGAGCGTGGAAAACGGCACGAGCGCGGAGGAGAACCATGTGTCCAACACGTCTTCTTCGCGGGTCAAACCGGTTTTGCCGGCTTGTTTTTCGGCTTCCGCCTGATTGCGGGCAACGTAAACATTGCCTGTTTCGTCGTACCACGCGGGGATTTGATGCCCCCACCACAGTTGGCGCGAGATACACCAGTCTTGAATGTTGTTCATCCATTGGTTGTAGGTATTGACCCAGTTTTCAGGGATAAAGCGTACCGCGCCGCTGTCGACGGCTTTTTTGGCTTTTTCGGCGAGGCTCAAGCCTTTGAATTCGCTGTCAGGCTCGCCGCCGTTTGGCGTAGCGGACATGGCGACAAACCATTGGCTGGTCAGCATCGGTTCAATGACAGAACCTGTGCGGTCGCCTTTTGGCGTCATCAGCGTGTGCGCTTTGATTTCGACCAACAAGCCTTGTTCCTGCAAATCGGCAACCATTTGTTTGCGCGCGGCAAAGCGGTCTAAGCCTGCGTATTTTTCAGGCAGGGCAAAGCCTTGTTGCGCTTCGCCTTTAAAGTTGAACACTTCGGCGTTTGCCAGCACTTTGGCTTCCAAGTCGAACACATTAACCAAACGCGTGTCGTGGCGTTTGCCGACTTCGTAGTCGTTGAAGTCGTGTGCAGGCGTGATTTTCACGCAGCCGGTACCAAAGTCTTTTTCAACGTATTCGTCGGCAATCACGGGGATGGTGCGGCCGGTCAGCGGCAGGATTAATTCCTTGCCAATCAAATGCGTATAACGTTCGTCTTCAGGGTTGACGGCAACGGCAACGTCGCCCAGCAGCGTTTCGGGACGGGTGGTCGCCACGATAACGGCTTCGGCAGGATTGTCCGCCAGTGGATAGCGGATGTGCCACATAGAACCTTGTTCTTCCACGCTTTCCACTTCCAAATCCGACACCGCCGTGCCAAGCACGGGATCCCAGTTCACCAAGCGTTTGCCGCGGTAAATCAAGCCTTGCTCAAACAGGCGCACGAACACTTCGGTCACGGTTTCGGCGCGCACATCGTCCATCGTGAAATACTCGCGCGTCCAGTCTGCGGAACAGCCCACGCGGCGCATCTGCTGCGTAATCGTGCCGCCGGAAACTTCTTTCCATTCCCACACTTTTTCCAAGAATTTTTCACGACCCAAATCATGACGGGACATGTTTTGCGCGGCAAGCTGGCGTTCGACCACAATCTGCGTGGCGATGCCCGCGTGGTCGGTGCCGGGAATCCAGGCAGTGTTGCAGCCTTTCATGCGGTAGTAGCGGGTCAGGCCGTCCATGATGGTTTGGTTGAAGGCATGGCCCATATGCAGCGTGCCGGTTACGTTGGGCGGCGGCAGTTGGATGGAAAAAGACGGTTTGGTCAAATCCATATCGGGCTGGAAATAACCTTGGGTTTCCCAGTTTTGATAGTGTTTGGATTCGATTTCGGCGGGATTGTATTTGTCTAACATGGTAAAAAATGCTGTCTGTAAAAGGGTTTGCGGGCAAACGTCTGTTTAAAAAATAATTGCGGATTATAGCGCAAAAAGGTCGTCTGAAACGGAATATCGTTTCAGACGACCTTTTTGAAACAAATCGAAACGGGCTTATTTGCCTTTGTCGGATTTGGCTTCTTTTTTCAAGGAAGCGTACAACTCAGGGTCGCGGTTTTTCAGCAGGGAGGCAATCGCCAAATCGTCGCGGTTTACTTTTGCCAAGTCAACGCGTTCGATGTGTACCAAGCGCAGCAGCTCGCGTACAGGTTTGGGCATATTGCGGCCGGATTCGTAACGTGAACCACCGGATTGGGTTACGCCGATACGGCTCCAAAAGTCCATTTGGTTCAAACCGAGTTTTTTGCGGATATCGCGGATGTTGTCAATTTTCTCAAACGACTTCATGAAAATTCCTTTTTCTTCTGTATTGTTTGTTGATAAGCAAGAATCTGCTTCTTCACATTGGGAAGGGGCGCAAATTAGTTTTCAGTAGCAAGGTTCCTTACAGAGGAAATCATTAATTGCGACATAAAAAACTATCTATACTGAATTGTTAGACAGTATATTCGAAAGAAGTTTTGTAGAATTCTTCATAAATTGGCTAAATATTTCCAAGTTAAATATTTTATAGAAGAAAAAACATTTAAAACAACAGGATAGTAATTTAGCAAGAATAATATTTTACATAAATAAACAGTCGTATCGGGAATGTTGCGTTTGACATTATTTATAATACATAATTGTTTTGCATGAAATTGTAGAGAGAGTGCAGTGGAAATGAGCGGATATGTTTATATTTCAGTCCGATGTTTAGCCTTGAATTGGATAGTCGAGAATGGGTTTTGATAATGATTGATTTGGCTGAGGATGGTGCAGAAGCATTATTCTGCTGTTGAGTTCTGGTAGGACAATTTAAAAAGGTCGTATGAAAACCTTGTTTGCGTTTCAGACGACCTTTTTTGCTTTGAAAACAGGATGATGGTTTGCCCGATTAGGGTTTGCCGGTGGCAGGGCTGATGGTCAGGATTTCGTAGCCGGTTTCTGTCACTAAAACTTCATGTTCCCATTGGGCGGAGAGGGAGCGGTCTTTGGTCACGACCGTCCAGCCGTCGTTTAGGATGCGCAGGTGGCGTTTGCCTTGGTTGATCATCGGCTCGATGGTGAAAATCATGCCGGGCTTCAGGACGACGCCTTGTCCTTTGCGGCCGTAGTGCAGGACTTGCGGGGCTTCGTGAAAACCGCGTCCGATACCGTGTCCGCAAAATTCTTGTACAACGGAATAGCCTGCGTTTTCGGCAACTTGTTGGCAGGCGTAGCCGATGTCGCCCAAGGTTGCGCCGGGTTTGACGGCAGCGATGCCCGCCATCATGGATTCGTGGGTGATGTCAATCAGGCGTTGGGCGATGGGGGAGACTTTGCCGACGGTAAACATACGGCTGGAGTCGCCGTGGAAGCCGTCTTTTTTGATGGTCAGGTCGATGTTGATGATGTCGCCTTCTTTGAGCGGCTTGTCGTCGGGGATGCCGTGGCAGATGACGTGATTGACGGAGGTGCAGCAGGATTTGGGGTAGGGCGGGTTGCCGTAGTGCAGGGGGGCGGGATAGCCGCCTTGTACGTTGACGTGGTAGTCGTAAACGAGTTTGTCGATTTCGTTGGTGGTTACGCCGGGTTTGACGAATTGTCCGATGTAGTCGAGGGCTTCGGCGACGAGTTTGCCCAGTTCGCGCATTTTCTCGATTTCTTCGGGGGTTTTGATGATGATTTCGTTCATGTTGTTTCCTTGATGGTTTCAGACGACCTTAGTGCGGCACAAAGGTCGTCTGAAAGGGAAGGGGATGAGTCGGCAGCTTGCTTTTGGCACACTGCAACGAGGCGTGCGGACGTTTCGGCTTTTTTGGATTCGCGACTGATGCCGGAAGTTCAGATTAAAGCCGAACGCCAGTCCGCACTAGAATAGATTGTCGATGACTTCTTTGGATTTGGAAGGAGCCTTAGGCTTCGGAGTCGGCTTAGGTGCCGGCTTGGCTGCTTCGGGTTGGCGTTGTTCGGGTTTTGCCGCAGGTTTGGATTCAGTCGGTTGTTCCGACGGAGTACGTCTGTTGCCTGTTGCGGCGGGTGTGCTGCGCGGCGTTTTTTCTTCGGTATCGGGCGTTTCGGTTACAGCGGGTTTGGCGTTTGCTTTGTTATTGGCGGGTTTATCTTCTGAGGCTTCGTCCTCAGTCGGGGTGGTGTTGCTGTTTTTGCCGTTTGATTTGTTTTTAGGCGGGATGACGGGATTGCGGGAATCGGTTTTTTCGTCGTCGTCAAGCTCGGCTTTGGCGGCAGGCTTGGTTCTGTCCTCTTCGGGAGCGCCGATGGGACGCCAGACTTCGACAGGGGTGTCTTTGGGAACGGGTTTGTTTTTAATGGCTTCGCGTTCTTGGGAGTCGTGGCTTTTGATGGTGCTGATGACGCCTATGACCAAGGCGGCAACGGCAATGATGCAGACGCCGAAAAAGGCTCTGATTAAATGTTTGGGTTTGAGTTGGAATGAGGATTTAGGGGTTTTGGACATGATAAATCGGTAAAAATGAAATCAATCGGGCGGATTGTATCGTAATAGGTCGTCTGAAACAAAATTGGGTTTCAGACGACCTCTCAGTCAAGGAACAATCCTATGGCTGTTGGGTGTAGTTTTGATACAGGGTAACGACTTTTTGTACGCCCACGGTGGTGCTGACGCGTTGGGTCACTTTTTCTTGTTCTTCAGGCGTCAGGATGCCCATCACATAAGTCACGTTGCCGTAGGTCACGATTTTGACGCGCGCCTGCGTGGTGGGTTTGAGGCCCAAAAGGGCGGTGCGGACTTTGGATGTGCCCCATGTGTCGTTGGTTACGTCGCCGAAGGTACGTCCTTGGGGGGCAACGGTGATGTAGTTGTACACGCCTTCGGCGGCCTGCTCAGCACGGGCGATTTGTTCGACGAATTGTTTTTCGCCTTCAGTGGCGACTTGTCCGAGCAGCAGCAGTTGGCGGTTGTAGCCGACGACGTTGAGTTTGGGTGTGTACCCCTGCGCTTGGTTGTTTTGGCGCAGGTAGGAGCGGGCAGTGGTTTCGACGCGCACTGCCATTACGTTGTCGTCGGTTTGCGCGCCTGTGGTGCGGCGGTCGACGGCGGATTTGGTGCCGACTGCCGCGCCGCCGAGGAGTACGCCGACACAGCCGCTGAGTGTCAGGCTGAGGAGGAGGGCGGTCAGAACGGGTGCGGTATGACGTTTGATGTTCATATTTTTTCCTTGATGATGAGTTCGGCGGATATGTTTCAGACGACCTTTAAAAGAGGTCGTCTGAAAAAAGGCTTACATTCCTTCAAGCAACATGGAGTCGATGCAGTCGCACATGGCGTGTATCAGCAGGATATGGTTTTCCTGAATGCGGGCAGTGCGCGGATAGGGGACGTTGAGCAGTACGTCGGTGTCTTTGAGCATGGCGGCGATTTTACCGCCGTCGCGGCCGGTCATGGCGATGACGTGCATATCGCGTTCGTGTGCCGCTTTGATGGCTTCGATAACGTTGGCGGAGTTGCCGGAGGTGGAGATGCCGACCAAAACGTCGCCGGCACGTCCGAGCGCGCGCACTTGTTTGCTGAACACATGGTCGAAGCCGTAGTCGTTGCCGATGGCGGTCAGCGCGGAAGTATCCGTCGTCAGCGCGACGGCGGCAAGTTCCATGCGCTCTTTTTCAAAGCGTCCGGTCATTTCGGCGGCGAAGTGCTGCGCGTCGGCAGCCGAACCGCCGTTGCCGCAGGCTAAAATTTTGCCGTCGTTCATCAGGCATTGCAGCATCAATTCCGCTGCTTGAGCAGTCGGCTCGACCAATACTTTTTCGGCTTCCTGCTTGGCATGGATGCTTTCGGCGAAATGGGCGGCAACGCGCTCTTGTAATGTCGTCATATCGTCAACCTGTAATATTCTTTATCCATTCGGGCGGGCGGTTTCCTTCTATCAGCACCGCATCGATGCGGCACGCGCTATCCGTCATGCCGTTTTGTTGCAGATAATACTCCGCAGACCGTTTCAGTTTCAATAACTTAGACGGCGAAATACTGTATGCGGCACCTCCGAAACCCTGATTTTTGCGGTATTTTACTTCAACAAACAGAATCATGTTACCGTTTTTGACAATCAAATCGATTTCGCCGTAAGCGCAGTGCCAGTTGCGCGCCACGAGTTTGCAGCCTTGCGAAAGAAGAAACGCCAGTGCGGCATCTTCGCCCGCCACCCCTTGTTTGTGGTTCAGACGCATGGAAGTTTACCCCGTATAATATCGTTATATTGTTTTCAGACGACCTGATAAAGCCATGTTTCAAAAACACCTTCAAAAAGCCGCCGACAGTATTGAAAAACGGACATTATACGTTGTCGCCACGCCCATCGGCAATTTGGCGGACATCACCCTGCGCGCGCTCGCCGTCCTGCAAAAAGCCGACATCATCTGCGCCGAAGATACGCGCGTTACCGCACAGCTTCTGAGCGCATACGGCATACAGGGCAAACTCGTCAGCGTGCGCGAGCATAACGAACAGCAAATGGCGGACAAAATCATCAACCATCTTTCAGACGACCTCACTGTCGCACAAGTCTCCGACGCAGGTACGCCCGCCGTCTGCGATCCCGGTGCGAAACTCGCCCGCCGCGTGCGCGAGGCTGGGTTCAAAGTCGTCCCCGTTGTTGGCGCGAGCGCGGTCATGGGTGCATTGAGCGTCGCAGGCGTTACCGAACCCAATTTCTACTTCAACGGTTTTTTGCCGCCGAAATCCGGCGAACGGCAGAAGCTGCTTGCCAAATGGGCGCAGGCTGATTTCCCCGTCGTGATGTTTGAAACCCCGCACCGCATCGAAGCCACCCTTGCCGACATGGCGGCTCTCTTCCCTGAACGCAGCCTGACCCTCGCCCGAGAAATCACCAAAACCTTTGAAACCTTCCTTAGCGGCACGGTTACTGAAATTCAGACGACCCTGAAAAACGACGGCAATCAGGCGCGCGGTGAAATGGTGCTCATCCTCCATCCTGCGCCCCGTGAAAAACACGGTACCTTGCCCGATACCGCCCAAAACGTTATGAAAATCCTCGCTGCCGAACTGCCTACCAAGCAGGCCGCCGAACTTGCCGCCAAAATTACCGGCGAAGGCAAAAAAGCCTTGTATGATTTGGCATTGGAGTGGAAACGGGTTTCAGACGACGTTTGAAGGTGGGGTCGTCTGAAAAAAGAGGGATGGGTGGTTGTTGAATGATGATGGTATTAACGTGGGTTATGTCCTGAATCACAGAATATTCTGCGAAAAGAAAATCTGCCAAAGACTTGCCTGATTTATATCGTTTTATTTTAAACGAAATAAAACAGAAACCCTCATAAAGCCTGATGTCGAAGGTCGTCTGAAACGTTCAGATGACCTGCTTTTAGAATCAAGATGAAAATATTGAAAATTCTGCAATCTAATGTCTGTAATTGTATGTAATGCGTGATATAATGCGAACTCTTTGCCTTACGTTAAGGCAAAGTTGGATATGAACTCACAAAGATTAACATATTGCTTGACGTTCATAGGCTTCTTGATTATATTTAGCCTCGCATTACTGTCGGGATTTCCCGTTTTTATGAAGCAGATTCTCATCTTACAAATTCTGGTTTTGGCAGCGGTTGCGCTGATTAGCGCCGCATTTTCAGGTTTGGCAGGATTTTGGTCTGCTGTCGCAGGCGGGTTTTCCTATCTTATTCCCTCCGCTTTCGCAGTTTTACTTTTAAAACTTTCCAAGTGTAACCCTTTGTATCATGGTAAAGCGTTCATTATTGGGGAAGTTTTAAAAGTAGTGCTGTCGCTGGTAATGATGCTTGCCGTATTCGCAGTTTGGCATCAGTCTTTGATATTCTTTCCGTTCTTGTTCGGATTGCTCGGTGTCAGCCATTTGGTTTTTTTAGTATTGTTGAGAGTGAAGCATTATGGCAGGTGACAAAATTACTGCTACTGATTACATCACGCACCACTTGCAAAGTTTGACCAGCCTTTCCGATGTCGCTAAAGGACAAGGCTTGGATAATATTGCTGATTTTTCTTTTATTAATATTGATGCAATATTTTTCTCTGTATTGTTGGGTGTAATCGGAAGTTTCCTACTTTTGCGTGGGGCCAGGAAGGCGACGGCGGGTGTGCCCGGACGTTTTCAGGCTGCCGTCGAGATTTTGTTTGAGTTTGTGGATGATATGTGTAAAAGCATTATTCACAACGAGCAATCTCGAAAAGCCATTGCCCCGTTAGGCTTGACGCTGTTTGTATGGATTTTCCTGATGAATGCCATGGATATGCTGCCGGTTGATTTGTTCCCGTGGCTGTGGCAAAACATTACCGGTAACCATCATGCATTGTTGCGTATTGTACCGACCGCAGATTTGAATACCACATTAGCGTTGGCTATCGGTGTCTTGGTGATTTGTATTTATTACAATATCAAAATCAAAGGTATCCGTGGTTGGATTCATGAGTTGTTCAGCGCTCCGTTCGGCGCCAAACTTGCTCCCGCCAACTTCCTTTTGAATCTGGTTGAATTCCTCTCTAAAACAGTTTCTCACGGTATGCGGTTGTTCGGTAACATGTATGCCGGCGAGCTGGTGTTCCTTCTGATTGCTTTGCTGGGTGGCGCTTGGGCGACATCTGGAAGCGTTGAAGTGTTGGATCCGATTCTGTTTGGTTTCCACATCCTTGCCGGATTGGCATGGGCGATTTTCCATATTTTGGTGATTACCCTGCAGGCATTTATCTTTATGGCCTTGGCGTTTGTCTATATCGGACAAGCTCATGATGCACATTAATTTATTAGGTAGTTTTTCATTAACTTTCTTTGTTTTCTCAAGGAGTAAAAAATGGGTTTGGTAGCAATTGCATGTGGTTTGATCGTAGCATTGGGTGCATTGGGTGCCTCTATCGGTATCGCAATGGTCGGTTCCAAATATCTGGAGTCTTCTGCTCGTCAACCTGAATTGATTGGTCCGCTGCAAACTAAATTGTTCCTGATTGCTGGTCTGATTGATGCCGCATTCCTGATTGGTGTGGCTATTGCACTGTTGTTCGCCTTCGTTAAACCATTTGGTGCATAATCAAACGGCGTGATCCGTCTAGGTACAGACTTCGGTCTGTTTGATTAACACTAGTACGAAGGTTAACTAACGTGAATATTAATGCAACCTTATTCGCTCAAATCATCGTCTTTTTCGGTTTGGTTTGGTTTACCATGAAATTCGTGTGGCCGCCAATCGCAAAAGCATTGGATGAGCGTGCCGCAAAAATTGCCGAAGGCTTGGCTGCTGCCGAGCGCGGTAAGAGCGATTTTGAACAGGCAGAGAAGAAAGTTGCAGAACTCTTGGCTGAAGGGCGTAACCAAGTTTCCGAAATGGTAGCAAACGCCGAAAAACGTGCCGCCAAAATCGTAGAAGAAGCGAAAGAGCAAGCTACTGTCGAGGCAGTGCGGATTACAGCACAAGCTAAAGCTGATGCCCAGCAAGAAATGAATCGTGCACGCGAAGTTTTGCGTGAACAGGTTGCTGCGTTGGCGGTTAAAGGTGCAGAGTCTATTTTGCGCAGTGAAGTAGATACTTCAAAACATGCGCAGCTGCTCAGTGCTTTAAAACAGGAGCTGTAATCTTATGGCTGAGTTCGCAACGATTGCCAGACCTTATGCGAAAGCATTGTTTAATCTGGCGCAGGAAAAAAACCAAATTGAGTCTTGGTTGGGCGGACTGGAAGAATTAGCCGCGGTTGTTCAAAATCAGAAAGTAATTTCTTTTCTTGAGCAACCTGAAATCAATACTTCTGAAAAGGTAAATGTACTTGCCGAACTCGTTGAATTAAAAAGTGATGAATTGAAGAATTTCATTACTGTTCTGGCAGAGCAAAAACGTTTGCCTGTATTGCCTGAAGTCTATGCTCAATATCAAGCTTTAACCTTGTCATTCAATCATACTAAGTCCGCTGTGATTTACAGTGCTTATCCATTGACTGAAGATCAATTGGCTGAGTTGGCTGAAATATTGAAAAAACGCTTTGACAGTAAGTTGCAAATTACAACTGAAGTTGCGCCTGAATTAATTGGCGGTGTCAAAGTTGAAGTGGGTGACCAGGTCTTGGATTTGTCGGTGCGGGGTAAATTGAATGCCCTGTATGCGACTATGACAAATTAGGAGAGTTTTCATGCAGCTTAATCCTGCTGAAATTAGCGATTTGATTAAAGCTAAAATTGAAAATCTGTCTGGAAATACAGAAGTACGTACCCGTGGTACGGTTATTTCTGTAACAGACGGTATTGTTCGTATTCATGGCTTGTCAGACGCAATGCAAGGTGAGATGCTCGAATTCCCGGGTAACACTTTCGGTTTGGCGATGAACTTGGAGCGCGACTCCGTCGGCGCCGTAGTGTTGGGTGAATACGAACATATTAAAGAAGGCGACACAGTTACTTGTACCGGTCGTATTTTGGAAGTACCTGTCGGCCGTGAGTTGGTTGGTCGCGTTGTAGATGCGCTGGGTCGCCCGATTGATGGCAAAGGCCCGATCAACACATCTTCCACAGCGCCAATCGAAAAAATTGCACCGGGTGTAATTGCCCGTAAATCAGTTGACCAGCCTATGCAAACCGGTCTGAAGGCCATTGACTCAATGGTTCCGATTGGTCGCGGTCAACGTGAGCTGATCATTGGTGACCGTCAAACAGGTAAAACAGCCGTAGCATTGGATGCTATTGTCAACCAAAAAGGTACAGGCGTTATCTGTATTTATGTTGCAATCGGTCAAAAAGCATCTTCTATTGCCAACGTAGTACGCAAATTGGAAGAGCATGGCGCAATGGAACACACTATTGTGGTTGCGGCGACCGCTTCTGAAGCTGCTGCTCTGCAATATATCGCACCTTATGCAGGTTGTACGATGGGCGAGTTTTTCCGCGATCGCGGTGAAGACGCATTGATTGTATATGATGACTTGTCCAAACAAGCTGTTGCTTACCGTCAAATTTCCCTGTTGCTGCGCCGTCCTCCCGGTCGTGAAGCATATCCTGGCGACGTTTTCTATCTGCACTCCCGCTTGTTGGAGCGTGCTGCCCGTGTAAATGAGCACGAAGTTGAAAAACTGACTAATGGCGAAGTGAAGGGCAAAACAGGCTCTCTGACTGCATTGCCGATTATTGAAACGCAAGCCGGCGACGTCTCTGCATTCGTACCGACAAACGTAATTTCGATTACCGACGGTCAGATTTTCTTGGAAACCGACTTGTTTAACGCCGGTATCCGTCCTGCGATTAATGCCGGTATTTCTGTATCGCGCGTAGGTGGTGCTGCGCAAACCAAAGTAATTAAAAAACTGGGTGGCGGTATCCGTTTGGCACTTGCCCAATATCGTGAGTTGGCAGCCTTCTCGCAATTTGCTTCCGATTTGGATGAAGCTACACGCAAACAGCTGCAACACGGTGAAGTGGTTACTGAATTGATGAAGCAAAAACAATTCAGCACTTTGGATACAGCCGAAATGGCTTTGACCTTGTGGGCCATTAATAATGGTTCTTACGAAGATGTACCGGTATCCAAGGCATTGGCTTTCGAAGCGGAATTTTTGAGCTTTGTACGCACTCAGCATCCTGGTGTTTTAGAAGCAATCAATGCATCAGGTGCGATGTCCGATGAAAGTGAAAAAGCATTGACCGAAGCCATGAATTCTTTCAAATCTTCTTATGCTTACCAAGCCTAAGAGCTGAAATGAAAGGAGTCTGAAATGGCAGTCGGAAAAGAGATTCTCACCAAAATCCGTAGTGTTCAAAATACCCAAAAGATCACTAAAGCGATGCAGATGGTGTCAACCTCTAAAATGCGGAAGACTCAGGAACGGATGCGCTTGGCGCGTCCGTATGCCGAAAAAGTACGGACAGTTATGAGTCATTTGGCGCGAACCCATGAAGATCACGGTATTAAATTATTGGCACCTCATCGTGAAACACGTCGGGTAGGTTTCATTTTAATCACCTCTGATAAAGGTCTTTGCGGTGGTTTGAACGCGAATGTTTTGAAGAAATTCTTAGCGCAAGTCCAAGAATACCAAGAACAAGGCATTGAAGTTGATGTCGTCTGTTTAGGTAGTAAAGGTTTGGCAGCTTGTCAAAATATCGGTTTGAACGTTATTGCCAGTGCGATTAATTTGGGTGATACCCCAAAAATGGAATTGCTGCTTGGTCCATTGACTGAAATCTTCCAACGTTACGAGAAGCATGAGTTAGATAAAATACATCTGGTATATTCGTGTTTTGTGAATACCATGCGTCAAGAACCACGATTGGAGGTTCTGCTGCCTATCGGCGAAAATGTGATAGAAGACGAGGAGAGTTATTCTTCATTCAGTTGGGAATACCGTTATGAGCCAAGTCCTGTCGCTGTGTTGGAATATCTGGTTCGCCGCTATTTAGAGTCTGTGGTTTACCAAGCATTGAGTGACAATATGGCATCTGAGCAAGCTGCGCGTATGGTGGCAATGAAAGCAGCCACCGACAATGCAGGCAATGCCATTAAAGAGTTGCGTTTGGTATATAACAAATCGCGTCAAGCTGCGATTACCACGGAATTGTCAGAAATTGTAGCAGGTGCGGCGGCAGTTTAATGTCGTCTGAAACCTGAACAGGAAATTAGGATACGATAATGAGCCAAGGCAAAATCGTACAAATTATTGGTGCGGTAGTTGACGTGGAGTTCCCGCGTGATGCCATTCCGCGTGTTTACGACGCCCTGAAATTGGATGCAAACGGCCTGACTTTGGAAGTGCAACAGCTTCTGGGTGACGGCGTAGTCCGTACTATTGCAATGGGTAGTTCGGATGGTTTGAAACGCGGCATGACTGTAAGCAATACAGGTGCGCCGATTACAGTACCGGTAGGTAAAGGTACTTTGGGACGTATTGTCGATGTATTGGGTACGCCTGTTGATGAAGCAGGTCCGATTGATACCGACAAACACCGTGCCATCCATCAGACAGCTCCGAAATTTGATGAACTGTCTGCGACTACTGAGCTGCTGGAAACCGGCATTAAAGTGATTGACTTGCTGTGTCCGTTTGCCAAAGGCGGTAAAGTAGGTCTGTTCGGTGGTGCCGGTGTAGGCAAAACCGTCAACATGATGGAATTAATTAACAACATCGCCAAAGCACATAGCGGTTTGTCCGTGTTTGCAGGTGTGGGTGAGCGTACCCGTGAAGGTAATGACTTCTACCACGAGATGAAAGATTCCAACGTATTGGACAAAGTGGCGATGGTTTACGGTCAGATGAACGAACCTCCGGGTAACCGTCTGCGTGTAGCCTTGACCGGTTTGACGATGGCCGAATACTTCCGTGATGAAAAAGACGAAAGCGGCAAAGGCCGTGACGTATTGTTCTTCGTGGACAATATCTACCGTTACACCCTGGCCGGTACCGAAGTATCCGCATTGTTGGGCCGTATGCCTTCAGCAGTAGGTTATCAACCGACATTGGCTGAAGAAATGGGTCGTTTGCAAGAGCGTATTACCTCTACCCAAACAGGCTCCATTACTTCTATTCAAGCCGTATATGTACCTGCGGATGACTTGACTGACCCGTCTCCTGCAACGACGTTTGCCCACTTGGACGCTACTGTCGTATTGAGCCGTGATATTGCCTCCTTGGGTATTTACCCCGCAGTTGACCCGCTCGATTCCACTTCGCGCCAACTGGATCCGATGGTATTGGGTCAAGAACACTATGATGTAGCCCGCGGCGTACAATCTACCCTGCAAAAATACAAAGAATTGCGCGATATTATTGCCATTCTGGGTATGGACGAATTGTCAGACGAAGATAAACTGACCGTGATGCGTGCACGTAAGATCCAACGCTTCCTGTCGCAACCGTTCCACGTTGCCGAAGTATTTACCGGCTCTCCCGGCAAATATGTATCGCTGCGTGACACCATTGCCGGCTTTAAAGCTATCTTGAGCGGTGAATACGACCATCTGCCTGAACAAGCTTTCTATATGGTAGGCGGTATCGAAGAAGCGGTCGAGAAAGCGAAAACCTTAAACTAAGGAGGTCGGCATGAGCATCATGCGAGTTGAAGTGGTAAGTAGCGAGCAGAACATCTATTCAGGCGAAGCCAGTTTTGTAGTGGTTCCGACTGTTCAAGGTGAGCTCGGTATTTATCCGCGACACGAGCCGATTATGAGTTTGGTACGTCCCGGTGCATTGCGTTTGACCGTGCCGGGCGAAGCCGAAGAAGTGCTTGTTGCCGTTTCCGGCGGAGTGCTGGAAGTGCAGCCCAACCAACTTACTGTGTTGGCGGATGTTGCCGTACGCAGTTCCGAGATGGATCGGGAGCGTGCGGAAGCTGCCAAGAAAGCGGCGGAAACCGGCATTTCTCAAGCCAAAGACGATAAATCGCTGGCTGAAGCACACAAAGCCTTGGCCGCAGCGATTGCCCAACTCAAGACCTTGGATTATCTTCGTTCGCACAAAAACAAATAAGCAGATTTGCTTTGCAAAAAGCACGGTTGATTACCGTGCTTTTTATTTTTTGGATTGACTGGAAAATATGAAAAATTTGCTGGGATAAGTTTAAATAGGGGAGAACATTCTATAGTGGATTAACTTTAAATCAGGACAAGGCGACGAAGCCGCAGACAGTACAGA
>CAUSDA010000025.1:0-30393 GCA_963529965.1 uncultured Neisseria sp. | reverse complement strand
AAAAAATTCCACAAAACCTAACAACAACCTGAAATACAAAGACTTTTATTTCAAATCAAAAACAGCAAAGGTCGTCTGAAATCCCTTTCAGACGACCTTTATCATAAATATCCGAAACAATTTCAAATATACCGAGCTTCAACTCACAACCTAAAGCCATCCACCCATAAGTCCCTGTTACTTTTTTGAACAGTATCCATGTTAGTATTATGACTTATTTGATTCAAATTGGATTGGGTTGCTGTAATGAGTAAACACATTCTTTTAGGGATAAGCGGTGGTATTGCGGCTTATAAATCATGTGAGTTGGTCCGATTACTAAAAAAACAAGGACATTCTGTAACGGCAGCAATGAGCCGTGCAGCCACTGAATTTGTTACCCCCCTTACGTTTCAAGCATTAAGCGGAAATCCTGTTCTAGTCGATACGCACGATGGTCACTCGACTAGAGGAATGAGTCATATTGATTTAACCCGAGAAGCGGATGTTTTTTTAATTGCTCCCGCTACTGCCAATACGGTTGCCAAGATCGCCAACGGTATTGCTGATAATCTGCTGACCAATTTGGCAGCAGCACGAAAATGCCCCATGGCAGTCGCTCCGGCGATGAATGTGGAGATGTGGAACAATCCTGCCAATCAGAGGAATATCCAACAACTGATTTCAGACGACATCACGGTTTTTCAGCCATCCTATGGCGAACAGGCTTGCGGTGAAATCGGGATAGGGAGAATGCCTGAAGCGATTGAACTTGCCGATTTGATTCATGATTTATGGACGCCGAAAATACTTGCCGGCAAAAAAATCTTAATCACTGCCGGCGCGACCTTGGAAATGATTGACCCGGTCCGTGGGATTACGAATATTTCCAGCGGTCAAATGGGCATTGCCCTAGCCCGTGCATGCAGAATGGCCGGCGCACAAGTTACGTTGATTTATGGACAGTTACAAACTCCCCAGCCTACCGGTCTCTATCATATGGAACAGGCTATTAGCGCCAAAGAAATGTACGATGCCGTTCATAAATATATTGAAGATCAGGATGTTTTTATTTCCGTAGCCGCTGTGGCTGACTATAAAGTAAAAAACAGCAGCCCGCACAAATTGAAAAAAGAAAATTCAAAAGATACCCCGACCCTTGAATTGGAAGCCAATCCTGATATTTTGGCATCTGTAGCAGTCTTACCCAAACCTCCTTTTTGTATTGGATTTGCAGCAGAAAGTGAAAAAGTTTTGGAATATGCTCGGGAAAAACGTTTACGCAAAGGCATTCCGATGCTGATTGCCAATGACGTTTCTCAGGCAATGGGAAAATCTACCAATCAGATTACTATTATTACGGATGACGAGGAACTATCTTTCCCCGAGAAAGAAAAATTACAGGTAGCAGAAGAAATCGTTCAATCTCTTGCTCGCCATCTGGACAAACCAAACCTGTAAGTAATCAGGTTAGTCTTCACTATCTTCTACAACAGCAAAGGTCGTCTGAAAATTTTCAGACGACCTTTATGATATTTAATGCCCTGCTGATGAGCTTCCATTGAATGGCGGCTTGGCAAACCAAATTATGGAAATCATGACGATGAACAAGATACTGCCAGCCAGAAAAATCTCATTTGATCCCATAATGAAGCCTTGCTGCGTAATGGCATCGGAAATATTTTTCAAAACCTGCTGTTCACTCAGCCCCCGATTCGTCATTTCATGAACTGTTTGAACAGTCAAACTCGAATATGGATTAATCTGTTCACTCAGTTGCGTATGATGCAAAGCTTCTCTCCGCTCCCACATGGTACTGACTATGGATACACCCACACCACCCATGAAGACGCGCAAGAAATTAGACAGGCTACTTGCTGATGCAATTTGATCGGATTTAATATGGGACAATGTAATGCTGGTCAACGGAAGGAAAAACATGGACACACCCAAGCCTTGCCAGAATTGGGGCCAAACAACATTGCTCATATTCATTCCAGCATAAAAATCAGTGCGCCAATAGAAAGTAAAAGCAAACGTCAAGAAACTTGCGGTAACAAGAAGACGCATATCAATGCGGTTGCCGAATCTACCTATAATCGGGGACAACAAGATAGGAAGAAAGCCCACCGGCGCAGCCGCCAAACCCGCCCATGTTGCGGTATAACCAAGATTAGACTGCAACACCAGCGGCAACAGCGTGAGCGTACCCATGTAAACCATAAAGCCCAATGAGGTCGCCAATACGCCTATCGTAAAATTTCTGTTGCTAAACAAAGAAAAATCGACAATCGGGTATTTCTCGCCAAGCTCCCAAACCACAAAATACGTCAGACATACCAATGCAACGATGCCTAACACAATAATCTCTCCAGAGGCAAACCAGTCCAACTCTTTACCTCTATCAAGCATCATTTGCAGCGCACCGACGCCAACCACCATCAAGACCAAACCGATGTAATCTATCGGCGTCTTAACCACTTCTGTTTCCCTATCCCTCAATTGCTGCCACACAATAAGTGCAGAAATAATACCAATAGGGATGTTGATGAAGAAAATCCAACCCCAATGCCAATTATCCGAAATCCAACCGCCGAGAATAGGACCTAAAACAGGCGCGACGACAACGGTCATTGCCCACAATGCCAAAGCCAATGTCCGTTTTTCAGGAGGATACGATGCCATTAACAAACTTTGCGACAGCGGAATCAACGGTCCGGCTACAAAGCCTTGTAACACCCTGAAGATCACCAAAGCCTGAAGATTGGGTGCAATGCCGCACAACCACGACAGCAAAACAAATCCCACTACGGAGGCGATAAACAGTTTTACTTCGCCAAACCGTTTTGCCATAAATCCGGTTAGCGGTACTGAAATCGCATTCGCCACAGCAAATGATGTAATGACCCAAGTACCCTGAGTAGTCGCTGCCCCTAAGTCCCCGGCAATTACCGGTACTGCAACGTTGGCAATCGTGGTATCCAAGACTTCCATAAAAACGGCAAGGCTGAGCGCCAACGTAACCAGCACCAGCCTAACACCCTGCAATGGCGGATAATTCATATTTCTTCGCTATTACTCATTCAATATATTGCACAGTGATTGCGCTTAGATACACATCCCTTTTCAGACGACCTCTTTGATGAATATTCACATCATCGCAAGCCACAAACAAAGTTCTGCCCTGCATTATTTAATCCTTCACAACTTTGCTTCCTCATGCGCTTCGATATCTACTTGCTATCAAATACCCACATTCTCAGCAATTCAACGCATGAAAGGTCGTCTGAAAACATTTTTACTTAGCGTATTTCTCAAAAATCTTATCGATCAACGCATCGGCGGCAGCCCAATCTACGCCTTCAGTTTCCGGGGATGTTACATTTTTATCAGCGGCAGCCGTCATGTTTTTTCCTGAGCCGGCACCTGAAATATCAACTTTTACCTTCATAGATAAACCGACACGAAGCGGATTAGCCTGCAACTCTTTCGCATCCAAACTGATGCGGACCGGAACACGTTGCACAACCTTAATCCAGTTCCCCGTCGCATTTTGCGGCGGCAAAAGAGAGAATGCACTGCCCGTACCCGCTGACAAACCCATCACCCTGCCATGATAGACCACTTTATTTCCATATAAATCAGCAGTCATTTCAACAGGTTGACCAATTTTCATTTGACGCAGTTGCGATTCTTTAAAGTTAGCATCCACCCAAAGATTGCTCAAAGGAACCACAGCCATCATTGGAGAACCTTGGGCAATACGCTGCCCAACTTGAACATTTCGTTTGGCAATCTGTCCATTCATCGGCGCGCGAATTTGGGTGCGTTGCAGATTCAGCCATGCATCCTTAATATGGCTGATGGCTGTTTGCACCGCAGGTTGTTGACGCAGAGGGATATTATTACCTAAAACTGCTTGTGCAGAAGTCTCTTCCGCTTCCACTGCCTTCAAAGCTGCTTGCGCCTGAACCACCGCAGCACGGGCATGACTCAACTCTTCACCTGAAATCGCATCCGTTCCCGATAAAGCTTCACGTCGGCGCAAATCTGCCTGAGCCTTTGCCAATTCGGCTTTTCGCAAAAGAACCTGCGCTTTTGCTTTTGAGTTAACCGCAGTTTGTTGTTTATTCTGACGAATTGCCTGAATCAATTCATTTTGAGCACGCTCGTAAGCCAGCTGGAAATCGCTGTCGTCCAACGCAACCAAGACATCCCCTTTTTTGACCACATCAGTATCGTCATACATCACCTTCCTTACCGTACCGGTGACCTGAGGGGTAATTTGCACCAGATGACCCGCAACATAGGCATCTTCCGTCTCTTCCTCGTATTGCCAGAATAAGAAATACGCAAGAGCCACACCGACTGCAATCAAAATAAAAAGCAGTGTAACAACTGCCAGATTACGCCCGCGTTTACGCCCTACCCTTGAACTTTTTGTCCCTGAATTGCGTAATTGTTCATTATTTTCTAGATTCGCATCCATGATTTCATTTTAACCTGGGTAATTACAGACTATTTTCCTTATGCACCCCATCCCACTAATATCTCATTGATTTTAATAGAATAGACAATACTGAAAAATACATACAGAGGTGCATTCTATAGCCGCATCGTTACTCAATCAAGTAACAATCATATTTAAAAACCATTTGGATATCCCCTTTTACCATTAGGCGCAAACAATCATTTCAAAGTCATCCAAGCAATACCTATTCCTGACAACCAAAAGGTAATTGGCGACATTCTGAATACATACATTTAAACGTTAAATGCATATCCAAAATATCGCCAACTGACTTGATTAAAAGGAAAGGGGTCGTCTGAAAACCTTCTATTGCGATTTAAACCCACCACCCAACTGGGCATTCAGATTGCTCCATGCAATCAACCGTTCAGATTGATACTGCACCAATTGCATTTTCACTTGCAACATATCATCTTGTTTTTGTAATGCGCTGAGACCATTATCCAATCCCGCCCTCACTCTACCCTGAGCATTTTTAACCGACTTCTCGGATATTTTCAGCATTTTATCCCAAGTAGACTGTTTGCTTTGCAGGCTTTGGTAATCTACAACAGCATCCGCAGCAGAACGCATCGCATTCAAAACCGTTTGATCGTACACGGCCACCTGCTCATTATATTCTGCGCGTTTGCCTGCCAATTTTGACTGTAATGCCCCAGACGTAAAAATAGGAAGATTGATAGCAGGAACAATACCCAGCATGCCTGATGTTTTACCCCTTACCACATTGAACGCATCAATATGTCCAAGACCCGCCAAGGCTTTTAACTCAATATTGGGATAAAACTCTGCTTTGGTGGATTTAACCGTATGCAGCTTAGATTCCAATAATGATTTTTGTGCCGCGATATCCGGTCGGGCAGCTAACAAATCCGCATGGATTCTATTCACAGGCACAACAGGAACCACGCCCATCCTACCGGGCTCTTGTTCCGAAAGCGCTCCCGGCACGTTACCGCTCAATACTGCCAAAGCATGTCGGACTTTGGCAATCTGTTGTTCCAATGACGTTTTTTCCAACTGAAGTTGCTGACTTGCCAATTCAAGCGGGTACAATGATTGTGCGGGCATCAGGTTTGCATGGATTCTGCGTGAGACCAATTGCTGCATTTTCTCTGACAGATTGATACGTTCCTGCACAAGAGCCTGACGCTCGCTCAAAGCCTGCCAAATAAAATATTGCTTGGTTACCGCGTTCGCCAGCTCAATCCGTGCCTGATGGGCTTCATACAGAATTGCCTGACGGCGTCCCAAAACCGCTGCAATCTGCTCACGGTTTTTTCCCCAAAAGTCGAATGTCCAACTTCCCTGTACTGCCGCGTTTGCCAACAATAATGTATGGTCGGTATCAATACGGGAAGATGCGGGCTTGGGTGCAACATACATCCCGACCCCGCGCGCGGACATACCGATTTGCGTTTTGCCGGCGGCTTCGGTTATTCCCAGCTGCGCTTGTGCTTGCTCGAAACGCGCCTTGGCAATACGCAAATCCGTTGATGTCTGGATAGCTTGTGCAACCAGTTGATTCAGTTTGTTATCTTTTAATTGCAACCACCATCCGTCTTGAATGAGGGATGCCGACTTACCATCGGGCAAAGAATACACCGTTGGTTCTTCCAACGGTGCTTGTTTACCAAACTGCGCACAAGCCGCAAGTACAGATACTGCGATAATACAGATGCCCCGTTTGGCAATATTTGATTTCATGGCAGACTCCGTTTTTTTACTTTTATCCCTGCCACAATTCTTACTGCATCAGATCAGCTGTCCAAACGGTTCAACAGCTTGCCCAACAGATTTTGCAACTGGGTATAATCCTCATTGGTGAAATCTTCCCAAGCTTCACCGCTCTTACTGGAAATCTGCGGCCATACTTGTTGGATAAAAGACTCACCTTCCTGTGTCAATTTTAACACAATCTGGCGGCGGTCTTGCTGGTTGATATGACGACCTACCCATCCCCGTTCTACCATCTCATCGGAAAGACGGGTCGCACTGGTACGTGTCAAATCCATCAAGTCGCTCAAACGCGAAGGAAGGATTTCGCTTTTAGGGCTGACGTAAACCGCCATCAAAGCGAACCATAAATTCTCGTTGATACCGAAAGTTTTCAAATTTTCATTGAGATGACTGCTTAGACGTTCGGTTGTTACCCGTAACAGACGCCCTGTTCTTACCTGTTGTTCTGAAAATTCAGGCAGGCGGTCGGAAAGTTGGCGCAGCGCGTTGACCAAGTCGGTTTGTGAAAAACTCATTATAAATATCCTCTTCTTAAATTTATTGGTTGTTTCTGCTGCAAATCAGAACAAATAATGACAATCTCATTTGCCTCAAAATACCAAATACTTATTCAATGCCGCTATACTAATTCAACTGATTATTTTCCGAATGAAAATCTGACAATCGGTCCAAGAAGATAACAAGTGGCGTTTTTTATGCATAAGTCATCTAATTTGTATGTAATTCCGAATTCTTACTCTACAAAATCAGTATTCAGAAAGGATAGATTTGTGGTTGCCGACAACTTAATTTATTGTTTATATTGAAAACCCCATAATTTATTAGAGAGATGGCGCTTCTCCTTAGTTCTATAACTCAAAACATGAATTTTGAGATACTACTGAAAACACTTCAAAAAAATTTTAACTTTTACGATTAATGCGGGAAAATTAACTAGAAAAATCATAAATTTAAAAATCAGTTTAAATTCAATCCGCATTACTTTGCAAAGGCATTACCGCCACATCAAAACATCCGCGCCCACCTATCATTTTTTGCATTTCCATCCCAGCGTTCAACCGCTAAATATAGTGGATTAAATTTAAATCAGGACAAGGCGACGAAGCCGCAGACAGTACAGATAGTACGGAACCGATTCACTTGGTGCTTCAGCACCTTAGAGAATCGTTCTCTTTGAGCTAAGGCGAGGCAACGCCGTACCGGTTTAAAGTTAATCCACTATAATTATCAAAAAAATCACAAACATAGTTCCCCTTATATTACAATCCGCCTTTCGTGGTTCGAAAACCTCCCACATTAAAAAACTAAGGAAACCCTCATGTCCCGCAATACCGAAGAGCTGCAAGGCATCTCTCTTTTGGGCAATCAAAAAACCCAATATCCGACCGGCTACGCTCCCGAAATTCTTGAAGCATTCGACAACAAACATCCCGACAACGACTATTTCGTCAAGTTCGTCTGCCCCGAATTCACCAGTCTCTGCCCCATGACCGGGCAGCCCGACTTCGCCACCATCTACATCCGCTACATCCCGCACATCAAAATGGTGGAAAGCAAGTCCCTGAAACTCTACCTATTCAGCTTCCGCAACCACGGTGATTTCCATGAAGACTGCGTCAACATCATCATGAAAGACCTGATTGCCCTGATGGATCCGAAATACATCGAAGTTTTCGGCGAATTCACACCGCGCGGCGGCATCGCCATTCATCCTTTTGCCAATTACGGCAAAGCAGGTACCGAGTTTGAAACACTGGCACGAAAACGCCTGTTCGAACACGACAGCCAATAATCCATCCCCTTTTTAAGCATTTTCAGACGACCTTTTTCACGAGAAGGTCGTCTGAAAGCCTTTCCGAAAGATTTCCATGTACGAATTTACAACAGCGCAACAACAGAAGGCGCTCTTCTGGCTGGTGCTTTTCCATATCCTCATCATTGCCGCCAGCAACTATCTGGTGCAGTTCCCCTTCCAAATTTTCGGCATCCACACCACTTGGGGCGCGTTTTCCTTTCCCTTCATTTTCCTTGCCACCGACCTGACCGTCCGCATTTTCGGTTCGCACTTGGCACGGCGGATTATCTTTTGGGTCATGTTCCCCGCTCTTTTGCTTTCCTACATCTTTTCCGTTTTGTTCCACGACGGCAGCTGGACAGGCTTAGGCGCGCTGTCCGAATTCAACACCTTTGTCGGACGCATCGCCTTAGCTAGCTTTGCCGCTTACGCACTCGGACAAATCCTTGATATTTTTGTGTTCAACAAATTACGTTGTCTGAAAGCGTGGTGGATCGCCCCGACCGCATCAACCGTCATCGGCAACGCATTGGATACGTTGGTATTTTTCGCCATTGCCTTCTATGCCAGCAGCGATGAATTTATGGCGGCAAACTGGCAGGGCATCGCTTTTGTCGATTATCTGTTCAAACTCACCATCTGCACCCTCTTTTTCCTGCCGGCCTACGGTGTGATTTTGAATATCTTGACGAAGAAGCTGACGACACTGCACTCCCGACATCCTCAAGAGCAGATGCTGCCGGCACAAGAATCTTGATGCAGTCCGACAGAACGATTTACGATTCCCGTTCATAGGAAACACAAAGAGGTCGTCTGAAAATTTCAGACGACCTCTTTGTATTTTATGGCCTCGCCAACAGGAATCGAACCTGTATTTTACGCTTAGGAGGCATACGTTCTATCCGTTGAACTATGGCGAGCGTGTTAAACTTTTCCTGCAATAAACGATAATAATCCTGCGGCAATCAGCGGACCGACCGGAATGCCGCCCATAAACGCCACACCGATAACCGTACCGATCAAAAGACCTGTTACCAAAACAGGCTGTTCGCTCATCAGTGGTACGCCGCGCCCTGCCAGCCAGGCGACAAGGATGCCGATTAATACGGCGGCAATCATTTTAAAATTGACAAACTCCGACAGCGGTGGAATTTGAACCTTCCCTGAAACCAGCGGACTTAAGACCCCGATTGTCAGCAAAATAATCCCAAAATGCAAGCCGTGTTTTTCCATGAAAGGAATATATTGCGACAAAGCAGTCTGTTGCATTAACAGCAAAATTGCTGCGGAAATCGTAATCGAGTTGTTGTTGCTGACGACGCCGAGAAAAATCAGCGTCACCAAAAACATCGGGACGAAATTGAAATTCATCGGATTTAAGAAACCCGTGCCAATGATTCCTCAGCCAACTGAATCATCGCCTGCTTGACTTCGCTATCAGGCAATACTGCCAAAGAAGCCACGGCTTGCTCAACGGCTTTTCGTGCTTCGGAAATCGAATAAGTCAACGCGTCGGAATGGACAACATAATCATGGATTTTTTGGAAACTGCCGCGATCCGCATTTTCCAAAGCGTGGCGCACATCTTCAGCCACTTGTTTCGAACCGTTGCGCATCAGATAAATCAGCGGCAAAGTCGGTTTGCCTTCTGCCAAATCGTCGCCGACGTTTTTACCGATTTCTTCGGTTTCGCCCGAATAATCCAAAACATCATCAATAATTTGGAACGCTGTACCGACATACATGCCGTAGTCTTTCAACGCCTGCTCATGCTCGGGGGCGGCATTGCCCAAAATCGCGCCAACCTGCGCGGCCGCTTCAAACAATTTGGCCGTTTTATATTGAATCACTTGAACATATTGCGCTTCAGTAATATCGGTATTGCCGATATTCATCAGCTGCATGACCTCGCCTTCAGCAATAATATTGGTTGCATCCGCCATGACTTCCAAAATGCGCATACTGCCGGAATCAACCATCAATTGGAAAGCGCGCGTATATAAAAAGTCGCCGACCAACACCGCCGCCGCGTTGCCGAACAGATTATTCGCCGTTTCGCGTCCGCGGCGCAAATCGCTTTCATCGACCACATCATCATGCAGCAGGGTCGAAGTGTGGATAAATTCCACCATTGCCGCCAAAGCATACAGCTTATCTCCATCATAACCGACCGACTTACCTGCCAAAATCGTCATAATCGGGCGCAGACGCTTACCGCCGGCACTGATAATATAAGTACCGATTTGCGAAATCAGAGCGACATCAGACTGAACCGCTTGGTTGATCACCTCATTGACCCGTGAAAGGTCTTCAGGCAGATGGCGTTGGAAATAAGGCAGGTTTTCGAGCATAACACATTCTCAGTCAGCAAAATGAAGCAGGCTTGCCGTATAAATAAATGGGTCGGGTATAAGGCGGAAATAATATTGCCGCATAAAAAATATCGGCAATCCAACGCGCGATTATAGCAGCAAAGCCCGTTTGACACATCTTTCAGACGACCCTGCCTCCACAAACGAAATAAACTTTGACAAAACAGGCAAATAGCAATAGAATCTCGTGTTTCGCACAATGGTGTGCGGGATATTAACCATAATTCTCATGGAGTTGAGTATGTACGCGGTCGTAAAAACCGGCGGCAAACAATATAAAGTTGCCGTTGGCGAAAAATTGAAAGTAGAACAGATACCTGCCGAACTCGACAGCCAAATCGAACTGACCGAAGTTTTGATGATTGCTGACGGCGAATCTGTAAAAGTTGGTGCTCCTTTTATCGAAGGCGCAAAAGTAACAGCTAAAGTAGTAGCCCATGGTCGCGGCGAGAAAGTACGCATTTTCAAAATGCGCCGCCGTAAACACTACCAAAAACGCCAAGGCCATCGCCAAAATTTCACCCAAATCGAAATCGTGGCAATCGCCTAATTTTTGAAACTTAGGAGTATTACAAATGGCAAGTAAAAAAGCAGGCGGTAGCACCCGCAACGGTCGCGATTCAGAAGCCAAACGCTTGGGCGTAAAAGCCTACGGCAACGAGCTGATTCCGGCAGGTTCCATCATCGTCCGCCAACGCGGTACCAAATTCCACGCCGGCGACAACGTAGGCATGGGCAAAGACCACACTTTGTTCGCCAAAGTTGACGGTTATGTTGAATTCAAAACCAAAGGCGCGCTGAACCGTAAAACGGTCAGCATCCGTCCTTACACCGGTTCTGAAGAATAATCCGAGTTTGTCGTAATATTGAAAAAGCCGTATTTCTTAGGGAATACGGCTTTTTTGTTTGTATGGGTTGGCAATGATTTTGCCATCGCCGATTCAATCTTAAACAACACAAACAACAAAGCAGCACACAATACAACAGGCACGATAGGAAACTACACTGTACTGCTTATAGTGGATTAACTTTAAACCAGTACGGCGTTGACTCGCCTTAGCTCAAAGAGAACGATTCTCTAAGGTGCTGAAGCACCAAGTGAATCGGTTCCGTATTATCTGTACTGTCTGCGGCTTCGTCGCTTTGTCCTGATTTAAAGTTAATCCACTATACTACAAAATTTCAGACGACCCCTTCGCCCTCATGATAATCTTATCCTTCCCATACTCTGGCGTAAGGAAAAAGCAAACCCATATAGCCGCTACTTATTGTTTTTAAAACATGGCATGATACGCAACACATTGCTGCCATTGACTTACATTAAGCTCAGCGTAAAAAATCATTCACGATATAAATACTTGAATTACTCAATCGATACTTTTGCTATAATCAATTACTCAATGCAGATTACCCTTATCTCATTCAAACACAGTAAACTTAAGGTCGTCTGAAATTATCCGTCCCCCTTTAACAAAAAGGATGCCTCATGAGCTTACAAAGCGATATTCTTGTCGTCGGCGCAGGACCTGCCGGGTTGAGTTTTGCCGCAGAACTGGCCGGCAGCGGTTTGAAAATCACCCTGATTGAAAAAAGCCCTTTAGAAATTTTACAAAACCCTCCTTATGACGGGCGTGAAATCGCATTGACCCACCTGTCCCGCGAAATTATGCAACGCTTGGGCATGTGGGATTTGATTCCGAAAGACGAAATTTACCCCTTGCGCGATGCAAAAGTCTTGAACGGGCAGTCCGATTACCAACTCCACTTCCCGCAACCGACCCAAGCACGCGGCGAACCTGCCGACTGCTTAGGCTATCTGATTTCAAACCACAATATCCGCAAAGCTGCTTATGAAGTCGTATCCAAACTGGAAAACGTTACCATTCTGACCGGTACGGGTGTCAAAGAAGTCAAAACTTCTGAAGACGAAGCCCAAGTCATCTTGGAAAACGGCGAAGTTTTGAGCGGCCGCCTACTCTTGGCAGCAGACAGCCGCTTTTCCCAAACCCGCCGACAACTGGGCATTTCCTCCGATATGCACGATTACAGCCGCACCATGTTTGTCTGCCGCATGAAGCATACCCTGTCCAACCAGCATACCGCTTACGAATGCTTCCACTACGGCCGCACCATCGCCCTGCTGCCCTTGGAAGAACATCTGACCAACACAGTCATTACCGTCGATAGCGACAAGGCAGACACCATCAAAAAAATGTCTCCCGAAGAATTGGCTACCAGCGTCAAAGAGCAGCTCAAAGGCCGTTTGGGCGACATGGAATTGGTCAGCACCATTCACAACTACCCCTTGGTCGGCATGATTGCCCAACGCTTCTATGGCAAACGCAGCGCCTTAATCGGCGACGCCGCCGTAGGCATGCACCCTGTTACCGCACACGGTTTCAACTTGGGCTTATCCAGCGCGGACCTCTTGGCAAAACTGGTTCTCGAAGCAGAACAACGCGGTCAAGACATCGGCGCCGCCAGCCTACTGGAAAAATACAGCACCAAGCATATGCTCCATGCCCAGCCGATTTACCACGGCACCAATATGCTGCTCAAACTCTTTACCAATGAAACTGCGCCCGCCAAAATCCTGCGCGGCTTGGTATTGCGCGCCAGCAACAACTTCCCGCCGCTGAAAAAACTGATTACCAAACAACTCACCGGCTAATCCGTTTAAACACATCAAAAGGTCGTCTGAAACACTTTTCAGACGACCTTTTGACTATCAAGAACAAATAACAAACTTCCCATATCATCAAACAAACCCGTTCATACGCCTGAGTTCTGCAGTTTCAGACGACCTCCAAGATTGCTATGATATAGTGGCTTGACTTTAAACCAGTACGGCATTGCCTCGCTTTGTCCTGATTTAAAGTGAATCCACTATCCCACTCCCGTCATCCTTCCAAACGGAATCCAAAATGTCCGACAACCGCCTCGACACCGCCCGCCGCCATTCCCTGTTCCTCGCCCGCCAGCTCGACAACGGCAAACTCAAGCCCGAAATTTTCCTGCCCATGTTGGACAAGGTTTTAACCGAAGCGGATTTCCAAGCCTTTGCCGATTGGGACCAAATCCGCGCGGAAGAAAACGATGAAGAATTGGCGCGGCAGTTGCGCGAGTTGCGCCGTTATGTCGTGTCGCAGATTATCGTGCGCGATATAAACCGCATCAGCGATTTGAACGAAGTTACCCGCACGATTACGCTGTTTGCCGATTTTGCCGTCAATACCGCGCTGAACTTTGCTTACGCCCATTATCGGGATATGTACGGCACGCCGATCGGGCGTTATACCAAATCGCCGCAGCATTTGAGCGTGGTGGCGATGGGCAAGGCGGGCGGCTATGAGTTGAACGTGTCTTCCGACATCGATTTGATTTTTGTCTATCCCGAATCGGGCGACACCGACGGCAGGCGCGAACGGGGCAATCAAGAGTTTTTCACCAAAGTCGGGCAGAAACTGATTGCGCTGCTGAACGACATCACCGCCGACGGGCAGGTGTTCCGCGTCGATATGCGGCTACGGCCGGACGGCGATTCGGGCGCGCTGGTATTGAGCGAAACCGCGCTGGAGCAATACCTGATTACGCAGGGGCGCGAATGGGAGCGCTACGCATGGTGCAAAGGCCGCGTGGTTACGCCGTATCCGAACGACATCAAATCGCTGGTGCGCCCCTTCGTGTTCCGAAAATATCTGGATTACAGCGCGTATGAAGCGATGCGCAACCTGCACCGCCAAATCCGCAGCGAAGTCAGCAAAAAAGGCATGGCGGACAACATCAAACTCGGCGCGGGTGGCATCCGCGAAGTCGAATTTATCGCCCAGATTTTCCAGATGATACGCGGCGGGCAAATGCGCGCGCTGCAACTGAAAGGCACGCAGGAAACGCTGAAGAAACTTGCCGAGCTGGGCATCATGCCGTCTGAAAACGTCGAAACCCTGCTTGCCGCCTACCGCTTCCTGCGCGACGTCGAACACCGCCTGCAATACTGGGACGACCAGCAAACCCAAACCCTGCCCTCCTCGCCCGAACAGCAACAACTGCTCGCCGAAAGCATGGGTTTCGACAGCTACGCCGCCTTTTCAGACGACCTCAACGTTCATCGTAACAAGGTCAATCAGTTGTTCAACGAAATTTTGAGCGAACCCGAAGAGCAAACTCCCGACAACAGCGAATGGCAATGGGCATGGCAGGAAAAGCCCGACGAAGAAGAACGGCAAGGCCGTCTGAAAGAACACGGGTTCGATGCCGAAACCATCGCCGCAAGGCTTGACCAAATCCGGCACGGCCATAAATACCGCCACCTCTCCGCACACGCCCAGCCGCGTTTTGACGCCATCGTGCCGCTGTTGGTACAGGCGGCGGCCGAGCAAACCAACCCGACCGATACGCTGATGCGGCTGTTTGACTTCCTCGAAAACATCAGCCGCCGCTCCGCCTATCTCGCCTTCCTCAACGAACATCCGCAAACCTTGGCGCAACTGGCGCAGATTATGAGCCAAAGCTCATGGGTGGCGGCGTATCTTAGTAAATATCCGATTCTGCTGGACGAACTCATCAGCGCGCAGCTTTTGGATACCGCGTTCGACTGGCAAGCGCTTGCCGCCGCCCTTTCAGACGACCTCAAAACCTGCGGTGGCGACACCGAAGCGCAAATGGACACCCTGCGCCGCTTCCAGCACGCCCAAGTCTTCCGCCTCGCCGTCCAAGACCTCGCCGGACGGTGGACCGTAGAATCCCTCTCCGACCAACTCTCCGCCCTAGCCGACACCATCCTCGCCGCCGCCCTGCCGTGCGCGTGGGCGGACATGCCCAAAAAACACCGCGACACCCCGCAATTCGCCATCGTCGGCTACGGCAAACTCGGCGGCAAAGAACTCGGCTACGCCTCCGACCTCGACCTCGTCTACCTCTACGACGATCCCCATCCCGACGCAGGCGACGTGTACAGCCGCCTCGCCCGCCGCCTGACCAACTGGCTTTCCGCCGCCACCGGCGCAGGCAGCCTCTACGAAACCGACCTGCGCCTGCGCCCCAACGGCGATGCCGGCTTCCTCGCCCACAGCATCGCCGCCTTCGAAAAATACCAGCGCGAAAACGCATGGACGTGGGAACACCAGTCCCTCACCCGCGCCCGCTTCATCTGCGGCACACTCGAAATTCAGACGGCCTTCGACCGCATCCGCACCGAAATCCTCACCGCCGAGCGCGAACAAACCGCCTTGGCAGGCGAAATCATCGAAATGCGCGAAAAAATGTTCCCCACCCATCCGCCTACCGACAGCAACGTCAAATACGCGCGCGGCGGCGTGGTCGATGTCGAATTTATCGTCCAATATCTGATACTTGCCCATGCCCGCCGATATCCGCAACTCCTCGACAACTACGGCAACATCGCCCTCTTGAACATTGCCGCCGACTGCGGCCTCATCGACAAAACCCTCGCCGAACAAAGCCGCACCGCCTACCGCTTCTACCGCCAGCAGCAACACAACACCAAACTGCGCGACGCGGAAAAAACCGAAGTAACCGACGAATTGCTGGCACATTACGGCAATGTCAGGAAATTGTGGCGGGAAGTGTTCGAGGAGGAAGCGAAGCTTGGATAAAACGGATATTACGAAGGGAAGGATTAAGTCACTAGCCGCATAGCGTGGGTTCTACTACCTAAAAATCACCGCAAACCCGTAGCGTGGGCTTCGCTCATGAAACCCATTAAAATTTCAGACGACCTCTTTTACCCGCCATTTTCGTGGGTAAAGCCCACGCTACCATCTACGCCATCAAGGCAAAAGATGTAGGTCGGATACTTATATCCGACAAAAACATTTGATGCATCTATCGTTTCCGAAATACTGCTGTTGGAAATGTCGGATTCGGGAATCCGACCTACGGGCTGAAATCAATAAGGAAGAACATTATGTCCCAAGTTTTTAAAGATTTTGATTTGTCCTCCGTATGGGAAGCTAATAGTTGGGCAGATGAAAACTACAAAGAAGCTCCGTTTACCCCTGAAATTTTGGCTGCCATAGAAAGTGAGCTAGGCTATAAATTGCCGCAAAGTTTTATTGAATTGATGGCAGTACAAAACGGCGGGATATTTGTCAAAAACTGCTTTCCAACCACGCAGAGAAATTCGTGGGCAAAAGATCATGTGCAAATTTGCGAGGTATCGGGAATCGGTTTTGAAAAAGAAGGGAGTCTGTGCGGCGCAATGGGGCAAAAACTTTGGCTGGAAGAATGGGAATATCCGCCTATCGGCGTGTATTTTGCCAACGACCCGTCAGCAGGGCATGCCCTGTTTGCCTTGGACTATCGAGAGTGTGGAAAAGATGGAGAGCCGAAAGTGGTGCTTGTCGAACAAGAATGGGATTTTGAAATAGTCGAACTTGCCCCCAATTTCGAAACCTTTATCCGCAGCTTGCGACATGAAGATGAGTTTTCAGATGAGTAAACACAAAATCGAAAAGAGTAGATCGTCTGAAACCCGTAGCGTGAGCTTTGCCCACGAATCAAGCCCAAAATTTCAGACGACCTCTTTTAGCCGTCATTGTCGTAGGCAAGGCCCACGTTACAATGTACACCGACGAGGCAAATAGTCGTCTGAAAACGGGAGAAGCAATTTTTGTCGAAATCTCTGCCGTCATTCCCTCGCAGGCAGGAATCCAGATGTAGGTCGGATACTTGTATCCGACAAAAACATTTGACGCGTCTGTCGTTTCCGAAAAACCGCTGTTAGAAATGTCGGATTCGAGAATCCGACCTACGGCTTGCTGCGCGGGAATGACGGCATTAAAGAATCGGCAGTTTGCAAATAGGTCGTTCAAATTAAGTGATTCGATTCTTATCTTTAGAATCCGAAAAGATTAATCAGCAAAAATAGGAAAGGGAAAAAAATGGGATTTTTTAGCGAGTTACATGATGATTTGGTGCAGGTTAAAAAGAAAATTGCCCAAGCGGATGAGTCGATGTTGTCAGAACAGGAGCGCGAACAGTATGAATTGATTACGGCGGTAGCGTCATCGATGATTGACAATCCTGAGTTATGGGAAAAGGATTGTTTATTCAATATAAAGTATATAGGTGATAATTTTAATAGCCAAATTCAAAATTTACAGAACAATATTTCGAAGGAAGAAGCTACAAACCTCTATGTTTGCATGGTGAGGTTTTTGGTTGAACTTGATTTGAGCTATGGGTTGGGAGGAATCAATTTTTTTAGGAATAATTCATTAGATAAAGTAATAGAACCTTTAAGGGAAAAAATGTATTTCCCTCACAGTGAATATGCAAGGCAGCTTAACTATGCTTTTTACAAAATGCCAATAGATATACTGTGTTCTTACATGGGCGACGAGGGCTTTAAGACATTTTTTGAATTTGATGAAAGAAGAAACGTTTTAGAAAAATCGATTCAGCAATATCAGAATGAAGTCAACAAAAAAATAGTTGAAGTTCAGCAAAGAATAAATGACGTAAATAAACTTAAGGAAAAATTAGACGAATACAAAACAGCATTCAACTTTGTCGGCTTGTCCCAAGGTTTTGAAAATCTGTTAAAACAAAAAAACGAAGCCAAAAAGAAAACTTTTTGCTTGTTAGCAAGTTTAGCAATAGCCGCACTTCTGCCTTTAGGATTTAGCTTCTGCAAAAAATTCATTGCAAATGTAGATATTTCTTGGCAATCCATGCTGCCCATTATCGGCTTGGAGTTTGTTTTAATCTATTTCTTCAGAGTGGTTTTAACTCATTACCATTCGATACAGACTCAAATCATGCAGTTGGAACTGCGGCAGTCGTTGTGCCAATTTATCCAAAGCTATGCCGAGTACGCGAAAAAAATAAAAACTGATGATAAAGACGCGCTGGAAAAATTCGAAAACCTGATTTTCAGCAGTATTCTGTCCAATCCCGATAAAGTGCCGGGTACATTCGACGGTGTGGAAGGGTTAACGTCTTTGTTGAAAGAATTGAAGAAATAAAATTAAAGGTCGTCTGAAAACGTTTTCAGACGACCTTTCTGATGCTTTGTTATTTTAAAACCACACAATTGATTGTGCGGTTTGTCATGATCAGTATTTGAAATCAGTATTTGAAGTTTTCGCCGAGATAGACGGAGCGGACTTGTTCGTTGTTGACCAAATCGTCCGGCTTGCCGGAGGCGAGGACGGTGCCGTCGCTGATGATGTAGGCTCTGTCGCAGATGCTGAGGGTTTCGCGTACGTTGTGGTCGGTAATGAGTACGCCGATGCCGCGCGATTTGAGGAAGTCGATGATTTTTTGGATGTCGATGACGGCGATGGGGTCGACGCCGGCGAAGGGTTCGTCCAAGAGGATGAAGCGCGGCTGCATGGCGAGTACGCGGGCGATTTCGACGCGTCGGCGTTCGCCGCCGGACAGGGAGGGGGCGGGGTTGTGGCGCAGGTGGCCGATGTTGAGGTCGGCAAGCAGTTTTTCGACTTCGCCATCGATGCGGCTTTTGTCTTTGGTGCTGATTTCTAAAATGGCGCGGATGTTTTGTTCGACGGTCATTTTGCGGAAAATCGAGGCTTCTTGGGGCAGGTAGCCGACGCCGAGGCGGGCGCGTTCGTGTATGGGCAGGTGGCGCAGTTCTTGTCCGTCGAGGGTAACGCTGCCTGCGTCGGCGGCGATGAGTCCGACGATCATGTAGAAGCTGGTGGTTTTGCCTGCGCCGTTGGGGCCGAGCAGGCCGATGACTTCGCCGCTTTCGATTTCGAGGGAGAAGCTTTTGACGACTTGGCGTTTTTTGAAACTTTTTTGCAGGTTTTGAACGACGAGGCGGCTGGTGTTTTCGCTCATAAATGACTCTTGGTTCGGAGGTCGTCTGAAAATGTTGTTTGGGGTTTTTGCTGCTTTGGTTTTCAGACGACCTTTTGTGTTGTCAGATATTGGTTATTTGGTTTTTTGGGTGCTGGACGGCTGGATGACGACGCTGACCCTGCCGGATTTGGCGGCGGATTTGGCGCCTGATTTCGAGCTGCCGTTGATGGTATAGACTTCGGTTTTGGTGTTGTAGGTGATGACTGCGCCTTCGGCAACGTCGCCGCCGCGTTGGACTTTGGCATTGCCGGTCAGGGTAACGAGGTTGATGGCGGAGGAGTAGGTTACATTGTTGGCTTGTCCGTTAACCGTGCCTTTGTTGTCGTCGAGCGTCTGGCTGAAGCGGACGGGCGAGCCGCTGGCTTTCATAAACTGTTCGCCTTTGTCGTTGCGGGAGACGTTGACGCTGCCGGCGCGGATGTTGAGCGTGCCTTGTTTGATGATGACGTTGCCGGTGAAGGTGGTGCTTTGGTTGTTTTGGTCGAGCGAGCCTTGGTCGGCTTCAATCTGTATCGGCTGCTTGCTGTCGCTTTGCAGGGCGTAGGCTGGGGCGGTGGCGAAAAATGCGGTTAAAACACATGCCTTACATATTTTTTGTATCATAAATCGTGGCTTTCACTCTGGATGGGAAGTTCAACAAACCTTTTTTGTGGTCATACGTCAGACCTTCGGCGTTGCCGCTCGATTCGCCGTATTGGAAGGTAACGGGCGTGTCGGTTTGAGCGTATTGCGATTCGGTGTCGACGTGCAGAAGATCGGTTTTGACGACGCCCGCCTGCCGCTTGGCATCGGCGGCTTTGGTCAGGACGACGTTGTGTTTGAACAGGAGTTGTTTGGTTTGGGTGTTGTACACGGCTTCGTCGCTGCCGACGTCGTAAAGCCGGCTGCCTTCTTGGAAGAAGACGAGGTGCGGCAGCTCGAAATGGACGTCGTTGCTTTCGGGAAACTGTTTCGCCCCTTTTGCGCTCAGATGCTCTTTCAGACGACCTTGTTCGTCAAACCGCCGCCCGTCTATGCCGTCCATCGTGTATTGCGGCTGGTTGGGGTTGAGTTTGACTTCTTCGATGTCGATTTCGCTGATGCGCCCCAGCCATGCCGACAATCCGCCGAGCGCGACCGCCAGCACCAAAGGGAATGCAATTCCGTACCGCCATCTTACTTTCATTTGATGTACTCGTTCAAAGCCGCGCCCAGCGTACCTTTCGCGCGCATAATCAAGTCGCACACTTCGCGCACCGCGCCCGCGCCGCCCGCGTGTTTCGTAATATAGGCGGCGTGTTGCAGCGCAAACCAATGCGCGTCGGGAACGGCAACCGGCAATCCGCAGCGCACCATCACCGGCAAATCGACCACGTCGTCGCCGACAAAGGCGCACTCGCCTTCTTCTACGCCCGCTTTCGCACGCAATTCTTCATAAGCAGCACGTTTGTCCGAAATGCCTTTGAAGTAGTAATTTATGCCCAACTGTTTGACGCGGATGCCGACGGAGGGCGCGTCCCGACCTGTGATAACCGCAGTCTGCACGCCGCTTGCCTGAAGCATCTTCAAGCCGTGTCCGTCCAGGGTGTGGAACGATTTGATTTCTTCGCCGTCGTCGCGGATAAAGATGCGGCCGTCGGTCAAAACGCCGTCCACATCCAATATCAGCAGCTTGATATGCGCCGCGCGCTGTTGCAGCTCGGGGTCTAAGGTTTGCATAGTGTTTCCTTGCGGATTGCTGGGTTTCAGACGACCTATTCTAACATAAAGGTCGTCTGAAAACGGTTAGCCCGCCTTTACACAATCCGCGCCATCAGTAAATCGTGCATATTCAGCGCGCCGGTCAGCACGCCGTCGGCGTCGGTTACCAAAAGCCCGTTCACATGGTTTGCCTGCATGACTTTCAGGGCTTCGGTAGCGAGGCGTTCGGCGGGGATGGTTTTGGGTGAGGGGTGCATGATTTCATCGACGGTCAGCCCGTCAAAACGGTCGCGCTGTTGGAACAGGCGGCGCAAATCGCCGTCGGTGAACACGCCTTTCAGACGACCTTGATCGTCTGTTACCGCCAGCATGCCCAAGCCTTTTTCGCTCATGCTGACGATGGCTTCTTTTAATGGCGTACCGAGTCGGACGGCAGGCAGGGCGTCGTCTTTGTGCATGATGTCCGCAACGCGTAGAAGCAGGCGTTTGCCGAGGCTGCCGGCGGGGTGGCTCAAGGCGAAATCGTCGGGTGTGAACGCGCGGGCGCGCAAAAGGACGACTGCCAATGCGTCGCCCAAAGCCATGACGGCGGTGGTGCTGGTGGTCGGGGCAAGTCCCAGCGGGCAGGCTTCTTTGGAAACTGACGCCGTGATGTGGATGTCGGCATGGCTCGCCATGGTCGAATCGGGGCGGGCGGTGATGCAGATGAGGGTGATGTTTTTGCGTTTGAGCGCGGGGATGATGGCGGCGATTTCGTCGCTTTCGCCGGAATTGGAAATCGCGACGACGACGTCGTTGTCCACAATCATACCCAAATCGCCGTGCGCCGCTTCCGCAGGATGGACGAAAAACGCGGGTGTGCCGGTTGAAGCCATGGTCGCCGCTATTTTGCGCCCGATATGTCCCGACTTGCCCATGCCTGTGATGACGACCCTGCCTTTGCAGTGCAACAGCGCGTCTGCCGCAAGGACGAAGTTTTCGTCCAATTCCGCCGCAATTTCACGCAAGCCTTCCGCTTCGGTGTGCAACACTTCGCGCGCCCAATCGAGATATTGACCGTTTCCTGCCATAATTTCATGCCTTTTTGTGTTCGTTTTATAGTGGATTAAATTTAAATCAGGACAAGGCGACGAAGCCGCAGACAGTACAGATAGTACGGCAAGGCGAGGCAACACCGTACTGGTTTAAAGTTAATCCACTATATATCGTTTTGGACATCATTAAATGCCCTAATAAACTATCCAAATTTGCCGAATAGGGGTAGCATTACCGCCTGCTTCGCAAATAACCTATATTTAAAGGAATCAGAGATGACTATTTTATCGGACGTTAAAGCATTAGGACAACAAATCTGGCTGGACAACCTTTCCCGCTCGCTCGTACAAAGCGGCGAATTGGCGCAAATGCTGAAACAAGGCGTGTGCGGCGTCACTTCCAATCCCGCCATCTTCCAAAAAGCCTTCGCCGGCGACGCGCTTTACGCCGATGAAGTCGCCACCCTCAAGCAGCAAGACCTCAGCCCCAAACAACGCTACGAAACCATGGCGATTGCCGACGTACAGGCAGCCTGCGACGTTTGCCTTGCCGAACACGAATCCACCGGCGGTAAAACCGGTTTCGTCAGCCTCGAAGTTTCCCCCGAGCTTGCCAAAGATGCGCAAGGCACGGTAGAAGAAGCCCGCCGCCTCCATGCCGCCATCGCGCGTAAAAACGCCATGATTAAAGTCCCCGCCACCGATGCAGGCATCGAAGCACTCGAAATCCTCATCGCCGACGGCATCAGCGTGAACCTGACCCTGCTGTTCTCACGCGCCCAAACCCTCAAAGCCTACGCAGCCTACGCGCGCGGAATCGCCAAACGTTTGGCAGCCGGACAAAGCGTTGCCCATATCCAAGCCGTCGCCAGCTTCTTCATCTCCCGCGTGGACGGCGCGCTGGACGCCACGCTGCCCGACCATCTCAAAGGCAAAATCGCCATCGCCCTTGCCAAAGTCGCCTACCAAGACTGGGCGCAATACTTCGGCAGCCCCGAATTTGCCGCGCTGGAAGCCAAAGGCGCAAACCGCGTGCAACTCTTATGGGCATCCACAGGCGTCAAAAACCCCGCCTATCCCGACACGCTCTACGTTGACAGCCTGATCGGCGCGCACACCGTCAACACCGTCCCCGATGCCACCCTCAAAGCCTTCATCGACCACGGTACAGCCAAATCCACGCTGACCGAAGGCGTAGAAGAAGCACAAGCGCAGCTTGCCGAAACCGCCGCGCTCGGCATAGACGTAGAAACCCTCGCCAACCGCTTGCAGGAAGACGGTTTGAAACAGTTTGAAGAAGCCTTCGACAAACTGCTTGCCCCGCTGGCTTGATTGTCAAAAATCAAATCAGCCTTAGCAACCCAGTTCCTACGCTTTGTCTATAAACAAGCTCAAAAGGTCGTCTGAAAACCTCAATTCGAGATTTCAGACGACCTTTTGCCGTTTCCATCATCTATATAGATTCAAATAAATGCCAAACATCATCACAGTGATTATTTCAATACTGGCAGAATCTGCCAAAAATAATGTGCAAAATCGAAAAAGGGCAGGACGGGTATCCCTATCGGTTATCCCCTTTTTAGAAGAGGCTTCGGGCGCTGAAAACAACCATTCAAAATTAAATTAATTTCCATAAATTTCTATTTTGAATTACCGTTTATCTCAAATAAATACCAAATATCAAAATATCATATTAAAAATATTCGAAAAATCAATATATTAAAAATATATAAATTTCAAAAATACCGTTTATCTAAAAAATAATACCGTTTGTCAAAATATTCAAATATTATTAAAAACGGCTTTCAAAAGTGACGAAACACGGCACATGACACAAAACGTCTTCTTCACTTCCCCCAAAAAAATCAAAAAATGACAAAACGCGTCATATCGCAGAGACAACCCTACGTCATAAAAAAGCCAAAATCTGCCCGAAAAATCCTTCAAAACAAATTTAAACCTATTAAAAACATAAAATTACAAAATATTTTCACAAAAAATCCAAAAAAATCCAGACTTGGCACATCCCCTGCTTGATACATTACGTCCGGCAAGGGAAATGAAGCAACGAAGCCCGAACCGGGAAGCTGTATATTCCTTCTACTTGATGGTTTTACTCATAAACAAGCAGAGCCAAACACATTACGGTTTTTTAACAACAAACATTTTTTTATTCACAACACTTTTTTAACTGGAGTTTATTAAATGAAAGCAATCCAAAAAGGTTTCACCCTGATCGAATTGATGATCGTAATCGCAATTATCGGTATTCTGGCTGCCATCGCCCTGCCGGCTTACCAAGACTACACCGTACGTACCCGCGTAACTGAAGGTTTGAGCTTGGCTGAATCTGCCAAACAAGCTATTGCTACCGAAGGTTCTGCAGCAGCTAACGACCTGACACGTGTTGCTACAACTTGGAACGCACAAAATAATAATACTGGTGCCAACTCTAAATATGTTAACAATATTCAAATGGATGGTACTACTGGTCTTATTACCATTACTTACAATGCGGCCAACGTTGGTGTTGCAGGTACAGAAAACACCCTGACTCTTACTCCATGGGTACGTAGTGGCGGTAACGGTCAAAGTCTGCAAGCCGCTATTACAGCTGGTGCTACAGGTGCTTTGGACTGGGGTTGCTCTTCTGCTACTCATGCAACTGCAGATGCATCAAACATCACAATTGCTACTGCTGGCACTCTGCAAGCTAAATACGCTCCTGCACAATGCCGCTAATCTAATCAATCAGAAACACCCGCTGCGGCGGGTGTTTTTCTATCAAGTAAAATAAATTTCAATCGGATTCATCTTTCGGAGTCGTTTTTCAAGATTTAATAAGGGGGATATTGTGTTTTTACAAACAATACATACAAAAAATAGAGGCTTTACCTTGATTGAGCTGATGGTAGTGATCGCTATTATCGGCATTTTGGCGGCAATTGCATTGCCAGCCTATCAAAATTACGCCATACGTACCCGTATTGCAGAAGGGTTATTGTTGGTTGCACCCCTAAAGAATGAAATTGTTGTAGATGGAAGGACGTCTCCAGTTTATCTGCGTAATGCCATTGTCGAATTGAATACTCGCAACAACAATACGGGTGTATACAGTAAGTATGTAGATTCTATACAAGGCGACCCGACAAGCGGCGTGATTACCATTACTTATAATGCCGCAGCCGTGGGTTTGGATAACAATGCCAATACTTTGACCTTGACACCTTTTGTCCCTAGAGCAACAGGAGGTGGATACGATACCCTGCAGCAAGCCTTTACCTCCGCTAATATGGGCGTGGTGCAATGGGCATGTTCATCCGATACCCATGCAACTGCAGACCATTATGGCCTGACTCCCGTTACACCAGGAACGCTGCCTGCTCGATTTGCACCATCCGAATGCCGCTAAGACGTATTCGGATACTGGGATCCGACGAAAAAGCCATTTTCGGGAATGATTGAAATGTCGGATACAAGTATCCGACAAAAAAACGATGTCCACACATTGCGGAAATTCGGGAATGATTGAAACGTCGGATTCGAGAATCCGACCTACGTGGATTGTTCGGTTTCGACGTAGGTCGGATACTTGTATCCGACAAAAAGCCGATGTTTGCACATTGCGAAAATTCGGGAATGATTGAAACGTCGGATTCGGGAATCCGACCTACATGTACTCGTATCCGACAAAAAAGCCGATGTTCACACCCTGCGAAAATTCAGAAATGATTGAAATGTCGGATTCGAGAATCCGACCTACATGGATTGTTCGGTTTCAACGTAGGTCGGATACTTGTATCCGACAAAAAAACGATGTCCACACCTTGAGAAAATTCGGGAATGATTGGAATGTCGGATTCGAGAATCCGACCTACATGGATTGTTCGGTTTCAACGTAGGTCGGATACTTGTATCCGACAAAAATCTTTCCGAAAAACAAAAATTTAATTTAAAAAAGGGAATTCATGCGATACCGACGCTTTTATCAAACGGGCGGTACTTACTTTTTTACGGTGGTTGCTGACAAACGACAAAAAATCCTGACTGATGAAACGGTGCGTTCGGCCTTGCGGCAGGCGGTAATGACGGTTCGGGAGCGGTATCCGTTTGAAATTGAAGCATGGGTGCTGATGCCCGACCATCTTCATACGATTTGGCGTCTTCCTGAGAATGATGCGGCTTATTCGGAACGTTGGCGGCAAATTAAACGGTACAGCCAATATTTGATTGGAAGAGAATGTCGGCTTTGGCAAAAAAGGTTTTGGGAACATACCATTCGTGATGAAACGGACTTTATCAATCATTTCAATTACCTACATTTTAATCCCGTAAAGCATGGCTATGTCGATCAGGTTTCCGATTGGCCGTTTTCTACTTTTCACCGTTATGTGAAACAGGGGATTTACCCAAAGCACTGGGGTGGAAGCAATGTGGATTTCAGCATTAAATATGATGGGTAAGTCGGATACTCATATTTGACAAACGTTTTATGTTTTACCGCTTTTGATTATGGCGGAAATGTTTGAAAATGTCGGATTCAAGAATCCGACCTACATGTACTGAAAAACGCTTTTCAGACGACCTTTTGCCTTGAAGGCGTAGATGGTAGCGTGGGCTTTGCCCACGAAAATGTTGGGTAAAAGAGGCCGTCTGAAATTTTGGGCTTGATTCGTGGGCAAAGCCCACGCTACGGGTTTCTATTCTCCTGCTACGTTTTTTGCCCATAGGTCGGATTCTCAAATCCGACATTTCCAACAGCGGTTTTTCGGAAACGACAGACGCGTCAAATGTTTTTGTCGGATACAAGTATCCGACCTACATTTTAAATTTACATCTCTTCCAATTTCGCAAACTTGGTATCCAGCTCTTTCACGCCCTGTTTGCCAAAATTGATGGTCAGTCGGGCGGATTCGCCTTTGTCCACGGCATCGATGATGACGCCGGTGCCGAATTTGGCGTGGCGGACGTTTTGTCCGATGCGGAAGCCTGCGTAGGTTTGCGGCTGTTTGTAGTCGTCGATGATTTTGTCTTTTGGGGCGGTGGTTTGGCGCGGACTGCCGTAGCTGTCGTAGGCGGCCTTTTTGACGGACAGGTAATGCAATACTTCGGGGGGGATTTCTTCGACGAAGCGGGAGACGATGCCGAATTGGGTTTGCCCGTGCAGCATTCTTTGCTGCGCCATGGTGATGTAGAGGCGTTTGCGGGCGCGGGTGATGGCGACGTACATGAGGCGGCGTTCTTCTTCGAGGCCGCCGCGTTCGGCAAGGCTCATTTCGCTGGGAAAGCGGCCTTCTTCCATGCCGGTGAGGAAGACGGCGTTGAATTCCAAGCCTTTGGCGGCGTGGACGGTCATGAGTTGGACGGCTTTTTCGCCCGCGCCTGCTTGGTTTTCGCCGGATTCGAGGGCGGCGTTGCTGAGGAAGGCGAGGATGGGGAAGGCGAGGATGGGGAAGGCGGGGTCGTCTGAAATGTTTTCAGGCAGGGTTTCAAAGTTGCTGTCTTCGGGTTTGAACTCGATGGCGGCGTTGACGAGTTCGTCGAGGTTGTCGAGGCGGTCTTGGTTGTCGCCTTTTTGGGTTCGGTAGTGTTCGGTCAGGCCGCTGTCTTTGAGGATGCCGACGATGATTTCGGACAGGGGCATTTGTCCGACTTGGTTGCGCAGGGCTTCAATGAGGCGGACGAAGGCGGCGATTTTGGTGGCTTTTGCGCCGGCATTGCAAGCTGCCTGCCAGAGGGTGATGCCTTGTTCGGTTGAGGCCGTCTGAAGGTTTTCGATGGTGCGTGCACCGATGCCGCGTGGCGGGAAGTTGATGACGCGCAAGAGGGCGTTGTCGTCGTCGGGATTGACGGCGAGGCGCAGGTAGGCGAGCGCGTGTTTGATTTCTTGGCGTTCGTAAAAGCGCAGGCCGCCGTAGATTTTGTAGGGGATGCCGCTGCGGAACAGGCTTTGTTCGATGACGCGGGATTGGGCGTTGCTGCGGTAGAGGACGGCGATTTCGTCCAAATCCCAGCCTTCGCGTTCGAGGGCTTTGGTTTCGTCAACGATGAATTGGGCTTCTTCGAGGTCGGTAAAGGCGGAGTAGTAGCGGATTTTGTCGCCTGCTTCGGCGTCGGTGCGCAGGTTTTTGCCGAGGCGTTCGTCGTTGTTTTCGATAACGGCGTTGGCGGCGGCGAGGATGTTGCCGACGGAGCGGTAGTTTTGTTCGAGTTTGACGGGCGCGTCGATGTGGAACTCTTCCATCAGCGCGGTCATGTTGCCGACGTGCGCGCCGCGGAAACGGTAGATGCTTTGGTCGTCGTCGCCGACGGCAAAGACGGCGGCGTTGTTGCCGGCAATCAGTTTCAGCCAGGCGTATTGCAGCTTGTTGGTGTCTTGGAACTCGTCGACCAGAATGTGGTTGAAGCGGTTTTGGTAGTGTTGGCGCAGGATTTCGTTGCTTTGCAGCATTTCGTAGCTGCGGAGCATGAGTTCGGCGAAATCGACCACGCCTTCGCGTTGGCAGATTTTGTCGTATTCGGCGTAGCACTCAATCATGCGGCTTGTGTGCGGGTCGGGCGCGCTCAACACGGAAGCGCGCAAACCGGATTCTTTTTGCGCGTTGATAAAGCCTTGCAGCGAACGCGGTGCGATGATTTCTTCGGCGATGTTGAGGTTTTTGAGCAGGCGTTTGATGAGGGAAAGCTGGTCGCCGCTGTCGAGGATTTGAAAGGAAGACGGCAAACCGGCATCGCGGTGGTGCAGCCGTAGAAAGCGGTGGCAGAGACCGTGGAACGTGCCGAGCCACATGGCGCGGACGTTGATGGGAATCATTGCGCCGAGACGGGTTTGCATTTCTTTGGCGGCTTTGTTGGTAAACGTAACCGCCATAATGCTGTGTACACTCGCCTGACCGGTTTGCAAAAGCCATGCGATGCGCGTGGTCAGCACGCGCGTTTTGCCGCTGCCCGCGCCCGCCAGCACAAGGGCGGATTGCGGCGGCCAGGTTACGGCGGAAAGTTGTTCGGGGTTTAAGCCTTGCAGCAGATTGGGGGCGGATTGGTCGAGAAACATGGGAAAAGATCGTCTGAAAAATGGGAATACGGTATTTTAATGGAAACGGCAAAGGTCGTCTGAAAAGATGTTTCAGACGACCTTTCGATATCGAATGCCGTCTATCAGGCAAAAGTTTGACAAGCCGAGACAGCCTGCTGACGACATTGATTTAGAAATTGAAACTTTAGGACGGAAATCGGGAAATGCGATTTTGACGGAGCAGGGTCGTCTGAAATTTATAGTGGATTAAATTTAAATCAGGACAAGGCGACGAAGCCGCAGACAGTACAGATAGTACGGAACCGATTCACTTGGTGCTTCAGCACCTTAGAGAATCGTTCTCTTTGAGCTAAGGCGAGGCAACACCGTACTGGTTTAAAGTTAATCCACTATATAAAACAGCGGTTTCAGACGACCCTTCTCTTCATTGCCAGCCATCCGTTTACCATCATCAGACTCAAACCCAACCAAATAAATCCATAGCTGATTAATGCCCCGCTCTCCAAAGGTTCGCCCAGCCACGCAATCGAAATGATAAACAGCAAGACCGGTTCCAAATAGCTCAACATACCGAATACGGCAATGGGTAATAATTGGCTTGCTTTTAAATTCAAATGCATGGCGACCGCGCTATTGATACCCAGCAGAACGATAAAGCCGATAAGTTTTGGGGTGGACGCAATCAAATTAATGGTGTCGGTTTGCGTCAGAATATAAAATAAGGCACAAGGCGCAATCACGAGCAAATCAAACGTCAACCCTATCAATGCCGGCACGCCCAGTCTGCGGCGCACCAAATAATAGATGGGGTACGTCCCGAATACCCATACCGTCGCCCATGAAAATGCGCCGGATCGTACCAACTCCCATGCCACGCCCGAACATGCCGATACGACCGCTACTATTTGCAGACAGTTAAGCGTTTCCTTAAACCAAATCCTCCCGCACGCCAGCATCGCCAATGGGAACAGGAAATAGCCCATTGCCACATTCACGCCTTCACCATTGACCGGCGACCATACAAACAGCCAAAGCTGACTTGCGAAAACAGGCGTGGGCAACATAATCAAAAACCAACGTTTCCAATCCCTGCCCGTTTCACGAACAAACTGCCCTGCCCCCTTCCAGCCATCGCTCATGCCCATCAATACGCATATGGCCGCCAACATTGCAACCATGCGCCAAGCAAAAACTTCCGTCCCGGTCATCGGATGCATCCAAGTTCCGTATAGAAACAGCATGGAAAACAATAAATTGGAAGCTACTGCTGCCACAAGCCCCTTTGAGAAATCCGTCATGTTTAGACAACCCTGCAAAAACCTCATTGTATAGTGGATTAACTTTAAACCAGTACGGCGTTGCCTCGCCTTAGCTCAAAG
>CAUSDA010000024.1:0-31164 GCA_963529965.1 uncultured Neisseria sp. | reverse complement strand
GCTTCAGCACCTTAGAGAATCGTTCTCTTTGAGCTAAGGCGAGGCAACGCCGTACCGGTTTACAGTTAATCCACTATAAAAACCAAAAGGTCGTCTGAAACCCAATACCATGATTTCAGACGACCTTTAAACAAAAACAATCTTGTCTTATTCCGAATATGTAAACTTCGCGCGCTTGACGTTGCAAAAAATTTCATACGGAATCATACCGGCAGCTTCGGCGACTTCGTTGATGTTGACAACATCGCCCCACAATTCGACTTCAGCACCCAAACCTTCTTGGGAAGCGTCGAGTTCGACGGTAATCATGTCCATAGACACCCTGCCGATGATGCGGCTGCGTTTACCTTCGACGGCAACAGGCGAATTGGTCGAGGCGCGGCGCGGATAACCGTCGGCGTAGCCGCAGGCAATCAGGCCGACGCGGGTGGATTTGCTGGTGTAAAACGTCGCGCCGTAACCGATGGGAGAATGGGGTTGCAGGACGCGTTCGCCGAATACGCGGGAAGTCAGGCGCATGACAGGCTTCAGGCGTTCGTCCACGCCGCCGAACGGAGAGATGCCGTAAAGCGCCAGTCCGGCACGACCCCAGTCGCGGCGCGCTTCGGGCACATTCAGGATAGCAGCGGAGTTGGCAAGGCTTTCTTCGCCTTCCAAGCCCTCACACGCCAAATCAAAGGCTTCAAGCTGCATTTCGGTCATGCCGTTGTCGGGTTCGTCGGCGCAGGCGAAGTGGCTAAATTTGACGATGCTGTCAACGTGTTTGCATTGTTTCAGGGCGGTATAGGCAGAAGTGTAATTGTGCGGGAAGAAGCCGGCGCGGTGCATACCGGAGTCCATTTTGAGCCAGACTTTGACGGGATTTTGCCAATGATGGGCGATTAAGGCTTCGAGCTGCCACTGGCTGCCGACGCCCGGCCACAAATTGTATTGATCGACGGTAGCGTATTCCGCCGCTTCAAACACGCCTTCAAGCAATACGATGGGATTGGTAATGCCGCTCTCGCGCAATTCGACGGCTTCGTCCACGGTGGCGACGGCAAACCCGTCAGCAAGGTCGGACAATGCGTGGGCGCACCGTACCGCGCCGTGTCCGTAAGCGTCTGCTTTGATGACGGCAAGCATCTTGCCGCCGTGAATCTGTTTCAGGGTTTGATAATTGTGGCGCAGATTGTCCAAGCGGATTCGGGCATTTAATGGACGCATGATTTATTCTTTCTGTTAATGAAGGTCGTCTGAAAATGGATATTCACGTTTTCAGACGACCTTAAAATATGGCTAATGCTTATAATTATAGGCTTAAAGACGCATTTTTTAAATATCCGATGCGCCCGCCCAATTAATTATCTTATTAATGGACAAGCATCAATCCGATTAACCTAAGATAAAAATCTCCGAATATTGGACATTTGAACGAATCGTCCAGACGAAGTTCTTGGTGCGAAAATACTTTTCGCAGGAAGCCTGCTTTTACTCAAAATCAAAACCGGTTTTTCAATTCCCGCAGCGCGGCGAACACTTCCAAACCATTGTTCAGCCCCCGCCCCGCCAATTCCTCAACCCGTTCGCGGACTTGGGGCAAATCGACCCGTAAAAACGGATTGATTTTGCGTTCATGCGCAAGGGTTACGGGCAGGGTCGGCGTATGTTCCGCCGCGCGTAAAGCCGCTTGAATATCGGGATTTTCCGGTTCGATAAATTCAGCAAAACGCAGATTGGCAGCGGTGTATTCATGCGCAGGATAAAACAGCGTTTCTTCGGGCAGCTGATTGAACCTTTGGAAACTGTCGTACAACTCCTCTATCGTTCCCGTAAACACCCTGCCGCAGCCGGCGGAGAATAAGGTATCGCCGCAGAAAACGTGCAGACCTTCGGCGTTTTCCAAAAGATAGCTGACGTGGCGGTCGGTATGGCCGGGCGTCGCCCACACGGTGACCAGCCCGTCGCCAAAAGGAAACTGCGTACCTGCCGTCACCGTATGCGTTGCCACATCGATATCCGCTTCGCCGTACACGGGCGATTCCATAAAGCCGTTTTTGAGGGATTGGACTCCGCCGATGTGGTCGTGATGCAGATGGGTAACCCACGTTTGCGCCAGCATCAGGCGGTTGCGGACGAGGAATATCAAAACGGGCGTGGCATCGGACGGATCGACGCAGGCGGCGTGGTTGCCGTCTTGAATCATCCAAATGTAGTTGTCGTTTAGGGCTTGGACGGGTGTAATTTTCATAGGATTTCTTTTGTAGGGTAGTGGTTTGAGATGCGGCTGAACCATGAAGCCGTATGGTATAGTGGATTAACTTTAAACCAGGACGGCGTTGCCTCGCCGTACTATCTGTACTGTCTGCGGCTTCGTCGCCTTGTCCTGATTTAAAGTTAATCCACTATATTTACAAAACAGTTTAACAGAAATGGCTTGAACGTTATTGGTATGCTTGATCGGCACAGACAAAAAAGGTCGTCTGAAAAGTATTTTTCAGACGACCTTTGCTCATTTCCGACAACTTTTAAATCAGTTCCAAATCCGGGCCGGCGTTTTGGGCGCGGCGGCTGCGCAGTTGGATGTCCAAACGCAGGTCGTGGGCGGAGTCGGCGTTTTTAATAGCGTCCTGGAAGCTGATATCGCCGCGTTCATACAGCTCGTAGAGCGCTTGGTCGAAGGTTTGCATGCCCATGGCGGTAGATTTTTTCATCATTTCTTTAATGCCGTGGATTTCGCCTTTTTGAATCATCTCGGAAATAATCGGCGAATTGAGCAGGATTTCCACTGCGGCTACGCGCCCCTTGCCGCCTTCACGGGGAATCAGGCGTTGCGAGATGAAGGCTTGCAGGTTGAGCGACAAGTCGGTCAAAAGCTGGGTGCGGCGCTCTTCGGGGAAGAAGTTGATGATGCGGTCGAGCGCTTGGTTGGAGTTGTTGGCGTGCAGCGTGGCGAGACAGAGGTGGCCTGTTTCGGCGAACGCCAAGGCGTAGTCCATGGTTTCGCGGTCGCGAATCTCGCCGATGAGGATGACGTCCGGCGCCTGACGCAGGGTGTTTTTCAGCGCGGCAAACCAGTTTTCGGTATCCACGCCGACTTCGCGCTGGGTAATGATGCTTTTTTTGTGTTGATGAACAAACTCAATCGGGTCTTCGATGGTGATGATGTGGTCTTGGCAATTTTCATTGCGGTGGTCAACCATCGCGGCGAGCGAGGTCGATTTGCCCGAACCGGTACCGCCGACGAAAATCACGAGGCCGCGTTTTTTCATCACCACGTCTTTCAAGACGGGGGGCAGATTGAGGCTGTCGAAATTCGGGATTTTGCTGGTAATGGATCGGAACACCAACGCCGTCGCGCCGCGCTGCACCATGGCATTGACACGGAAGCGGCTGGTATCGGGCAGGCTGATGGCGAAGTTGCATTCGTTGGTGGAGGAAAACTCTTCGATTTGTTTGGTGGACATAATCGAAAAAGCGATTTCCATACATTTTTCGGAGGTCAGCGGCTCGTCGGTAATCGGCGTGATTTTGCCGTCCACTTTCATCGCGGGCGGAAAATTGGTGGTGATAAAGAGGTCGGAGCCTTTGTATTTGTTCATATGGCGCAGCCAAGTGAACAATTCGTCTTTTGCGCTGGGGGGATTGGTCATCATGATATTGGATAATTTCGGTGGTTATTTTATTAAAATGGATTATATCAAATAAATCATGATACATAAAAATGGCATGATTACCGTATCGAATAATAAGACAGGCGGGCAATATAGCGGATTCAATACGGGTATGGAATGCCGCCGCTGCTGTTATAATACCGCCCACAATTTCATGGAAGGATAAAAAATGTCTGTACAAACAGTAGCGGTCATCGGTGCGATGGAGCAGGAAATCGAGCTTTTGCGCGAAGCAATGGATAATGTCAAAAGCGTGTCTTTCGGTAAGTTTACCGCCTACGAAGGCGAAATGGCGGGCAAACGCATGGTGTTGGTATTGAGCGGCATCGGCAAGGTCAACGCTGCGGTTTCAACGGCTTGGGTTATCCATCAATTCGCGCCTGACTGCGTCATCAATACCGGCAGCGCAGGCGGCTTGGGCAAGGGGTTGAAAGTCGGCGACGTAGTGATTGGCACGGAAATCACGCACCACGACGTCGATGTAACGGCGTTCGGCTATGTTTGGGGACAAGTGCCGCAACTGCCCGCCGTATTCGTTTCAGACGACCTCTTGGTCGGCAAGGCAAAACAGGCGGCGGAAGTGTTTGAAGGCGCGGCGGTAGCGCAAGGCTTGATTGTCAGCGGCGACCGCTTTGTCCACAGCAGCGAAGGCGTGGCGGAAATTCGCAGCCACTTCCCCGAAGTCAAAGCGGTGGAAATGGAAGCAGCGGCGATTGCGCAAGCCTGCCACCAGTTGAACACGCCTTTCGTCGTGATCCGCGCGATGTCCGACTCGGCGGACGAAAAAGCAGACATCAGCTTTGAAGAGTTTTTGAAAACGGCGGCAGCAAGCTCGGCGAAAATGGTGGAAAAGATTGTCGCGTCGCTGTAAAACACGCATAAAATCATGCGGAAACAGTAAATTTCCGCTAGAATGTCAGGCTATTTCACTTTGCCTGAAGGTCGTCTGAACGGTCTATTTGATTTTCAGACGACCTTTTCAGAATCACTGCTTATCTTTCAAAATAACAATATGAAAAATATCCGAAATTTCTCCATCATTGCCCACATCGACCACGGCAAATCGACGCTTGCCGACCGCTTCATCCAATACTGCGGCGGCTTGGATTTGCGCGAAATGAGTACGCAGGTGCTCGACTCCATGGACATCGAAAAAGAGCGCGGCATCACCATCAAAGCGCAAACCGCCGCGCTCAACTACAAAGCACGCGACGGGCAGGTGTATCAGCTCAACCTGATTGACACGCCGGGACACGTCGACTTTTCTTACGAAGTTTCCCGTTCGCTGTCCGCCTGCGAAGGCGCGCTTTTGGTCGTTGACGCATCGCAAGGCGTGGAAGCGCAAACCGTGGCGAACTGCTACACCGCAATTGATTTGGGCGTCGAAGTCGTGCCCGTTTTGAACAAAATCGACCTGCCCGCCGCCGACCCCGAACGCGTGGAACAGGAAATCGAAGACATTATCGGCATCGATGCCGTCGGCGCGGTGCAATGTTCCGCCAAAAGCGGCATCGGCGTGGAAGACGTTTTGGAAGAAATCGTTGCCAAAATCCCCGCGCCGACCGGCGATGAAAACGCACCGCTGCAAGCCGTTATCGTCGATTCGTGGTTTGATAACTACGTCGGCGTGGTCATGTTGATCCGTGTGAAAAACGGCATCATCAAGCTGAAAGACAAAGTGCGCTTTATGAGCACCAAGGCGGAAACTCAGGTCGAACAGCTGGGCGTATTCACACCGAAATCGGTTCAGAAACAAGAACTCAAAGCCGGCGAAGTGGGCTTTCTGATTACCGGCGTGAAAGAATTGGGGCAGGCGAAAGTCGGCGATACGGTTACTTTGGTTGCCAACCCCGCTTCTGAGCCGCTGCCCGGCTTCCAAGAAGTACAAAGCCAAGTATTCGCGGGCCTCTATCCCGTGGAAAGCCACGACTACGAAGCCTTGCGCGACGCTTTGGAAAAATTGCAGCTTAACGATGCTTCATTGAAATTCGAGCCTGAAGTTTCTCAAGCATTGGGCTTCGGCTTCCGCTGCGGTTTCTTGGGTCTGCTGCATTTGGAAATCGTTCAGGAACGCTTGGAGCGCGAGTTTGACATGGATTTGATTACCACCGCACCGACGGTGGTTTATGAAGTCGTGTTGAAGAGCGGCGAAAAAATCGAAGTCGAAAACCCGTCTAAACTGCCTGACATCGGCAGCATCGAAACCATTCTCGAGCCGATTATTACCGCGACCATCCTCGTGCCGCAGGAATACGTCGGCAACGTCATGACTTTGTGTAACCAAAAGCGCGGCGTGCAGGTCAATATGCAGTACATGGGCCGTCAAGTCATGCTGACTTACGATTTGCCTATGAACGAAGTCGTGATGGACTTTTTCGACAAACTCAAATCCACTTCGCGCGGCTATGCCTCGCTGGACTACCATTTCAAAGAATTCCAACCGTCTGATTTGATTAAGCTCGACATCATGGTCAACGGCGAAAAAGTCGATGCCTTGAGCCTGATTGTGCACCGTCAAAGCGCGGTTCACCGAGGCCGCGAGCTGGCAGCGAAAATGCGCGAACTGATTCCGCGCCAAATGTTCGACATCGCGGTCCAAGCCGCCATCGGCAGCCAGATTATCGCCCGCGAAAACGTCAAAGCCCTGCGTAAAAACGTCTTGGCGAAATGTTACGGCGGCGATATTACCCGTAAGAAAAAACTTCTCGAAAAACAAAAAGCAGGCAAACGCCGCATGAAACAAGTGGGCAACGTGGAAATCCCGCAAAGCGCGTTCTTGGCGATTCTGCAAGTAGGGGAAAAGTAGATTTAAAGCAGCATTTTCTAGAGTATTCATAAAATATTTGATGAAATTCATCTTAGTGGAATATAAAAATTTTGTTTTATTCACGGTTATTTAAATGATAAAAAGAAACATTCCTTATGCAGAAGCCATGGCAATATTCCAAGTAGCATTGACCTATTATGATAAAAAAAACTATAAATCAGCTTTCCCAATTTTTGAGAAATTGGCAAAAGATAATATACCTGAAGCACAGTATAACTTAGCTTTAATGTATGAAAATGGGGAAGGAGTAAAGCAAAATATTAATAAAGCTGTGGAACTATACAAGATTGCTGCTTATCAAGATTATTTGCCTGCTGCATATAATTTAGGAATGATATATGTACTTGGACAAGGCTTAGAAGAACGAAATTTAGAAATGGCGGTTAAATGGTTTGAAATTGCTGCCTCAGAAAATGATCCATCAGCACTATTCAATTTAGGATGCGTTTATTATGAGGGGGGCTATGGTATTGAGAAAGATGATCGAAAGGCGCTTATGTGGTGGCAAAAAGCTGCCATACAAGGTCATCCAATCGCTTATGAACGCATTGAAATTTTAAAAAATGAAAATAAAAATTGCAATTCCTATATACCTAATATATTAGGAAAACTATACGGATTAGATAGCCTATTTAAAAGTCTTTCCAATTATGCAACATACAAAGAAGAAAATTATATTTATATAAATGGAATAATGAATGCAATGATAGATGAATACATACCGATCCTAAAAGATCAATATATTTTAAATAAAAACAATTACATTAAAATATTGATTAATGAAATATATAAAATGCACAATATGAGTTTTCATTCCCCTAGCCATTATACTAAATTAACAAAATTAATTAACCAATGTTCCAAATTAATTAATAAAGCAATAAAATATGAAGAAAAATTGCGCAAAAATATGAAGAAAGAAGTAATCCAAGAATCTCCATCATTAAGAAACATTAAAAATGATATTGATGAATTAAATAGAAAGATCACAAACATTAGAGAAAAAATAAAATACATAGACATAAAAATAAAATCGTTAAGAAATACAGAGCATAACGAAGAAATCAGTCTCATAAATCATAAAATAAACAATATAAATTTTAAAATAAATAAAACAAAAAAAGCTATTAAATATGGCAAAATTGAAAAACTGAAGGGCTGCACAATCATCAATAAACTAGAAGAAAGAAAGGATAATCAATTTTCTATAATAAAAGAATTACAGAAAAATGTATTTAAAAAAAATCAAGACTTAATTTCAAATTTAGAAGATGAAAAAAAAGAACTTGTATCTCAAATAGATTTTTTAGAAAAAAGTATTTACATCAAACAACAGGATTTATCTTATGAGTAAGTAAAATATACACCTAGCATCTAAATTGAAAATTATGGAATTACTAAAATTATGAAAGACTATTTTCCAAAATAATCGTTCAAATCATGAGATGAATAAATGAATAATATATATCTTACTGGGGCAGTAATAATTTTAACTGCCAGTTTTATACTTTATTTCATAAGCAGTAAAGAACGCCAAGAAAACGGAGAATGGAGCTCCGGTCTGCAATGGGCGTATCTTTTGTGCATGATCGGCGTTTTCGGCATCCTGTCTTTTTACATGAGCTTTACCGCCGTATTGCTGATATTTGTCGTATTCACCGGCATCGTTTGGGCAATCCACAAGGGTCGTCTGAAAAAAGATCCGTCGCACCAGGACAAAGCCCACTTTACCGACTACATGAGCGGCTTTTTCCCAATCATCCTCGTCGTCTTCATCCTGCGTACCTTTATCGCCGAGCCATTCCAAATCCCGTCCAGCTCCATGCGCCCTGGCTTGGTTAAAGGCGACTTCATCCTTGTAAACAAATTCGCCTACGGCATCAGAACCCCGATCATCAACAACGTCCTGATTCCGACCGGACAAATCGAGCGCGGCGACGTCGTCGTGTTCAACTATCCCGTCCAGCCTGAAATGAACTACATCAAGCGCATCGTCGGACTGCCGGGCGATACCGTCGAATACCGCGACAAAGTCCTGACCGTCAACGGACAAGTTGTCCCCGACCAACCGAACGGCACTTATTCCTACCCTGACGATACCGAGCCGTCCGCAATCCACAACCCCGAACTTTTTCAGACGACCCTCAACGGCAAAAGCTTCAACATCCTGAAAGAGCCCGGACAGCCCACCATCTCGATCCCCGCGCTCGACAAATACCGTATGGAAATCATGCCTGAAAACGGTTATTCCGTAGAGCAAAGCGGTTTGGAACACTGTCAATACGCCGAAGACGGCAGCGGCTTTACCTGCAAAGTGCCTGAAGGCCGTTACTTCGCCATGGGCGACAACCGCGACAACAGTGCCGACTCCCGCTACTGGGGTTTTGTAGACGACAAACTTATCGTCGGAAAAGCCTTCTTCGTGTGGATGAATTTCGGCGATTACAGCCGCATCGGCAACAGCATCCAATAAGTTGCCCGTTTCATTCCGATAAAACACAAGGTCGTCTGAAAACTGATTTTCAGACGACCTTGTGTTTTATGGTAATTCTTAACGAATAAACCTCCCCTTTCTTCCTTACTTCAACTGTGACATCCTTAAATTTCATATAGCAAAGTTTACTCGTGCAAAAAATACATTCAAATTACTCATTTACCATTTTTAACTGAGCTTAATCAAGCCCGCATATTTGTATTTGTTTATAATATTACGATAGCGTAAACACTGCTTATATTTGTTTTTATCACCTACGAAATCACTGCTTATTATTTTTAAAATATCGCGTAGCAAGTCTAGATCAGAATGGCAAGACCATACTGATTTAAACTTAAACTACTATGAATTTATTTTTCAACCAGTAAGGATTATTTATGCACACTAAAAATAAATCACCTATTACTCATTTTGTTCTAAGCGGTATTTGCGTTGCAATTTTAGCAGCCTGCGGCAGTTCAAATGGAGGTGGAGATTCACCCAAAAATCTATCTGTAGCCCCAAAAAACAACGTCAATAAAGATGACGCAAAAAAAGACAATACCAACAAAAACAACTCTAGTAAGGATAATGCTGACAAAGGTACTACCAATAAAGACAATTCCAACAAGGTTAACACTGACAAAGGAAATGCCGACAAAAATAATGCCAATAAAGATAATAAAACTAACACTAACAAAGAAACATTATTATTAAATAAAGGCATTCAGGATAAACTGACCACACTAAAACTAAGTGATGTAATTAAAACTGAACAATTCAATCAAACTGAAGTGAATACCGGTTTCATTGCAAATAACTTAAGTGCGATCCCATTATTAGAGACAGCTAAAGGTCCACATGATCACCCTACCTCTCACCTTTTGACATCCGCTTATAGAAAAGATAAAACCAAACTTTTGCGCCCTCAAACAGTTATATTAGGGGGTGTAGCAACGCGTTACTTTACTAACTATACAGATGGTTATGTTGCGAAGAGAGCCGGTTATGATGAGATTGATACGCCATTAAGTGCAAAAAATCTGATTGGTGTAGATAAACGCAATAAAAATGGCATCTTAGTTAAAAATGGCAGGAGCGTTAACATCTTAGATCAAACTGCCAGCAAACTGGAATTAGATAGTGTAGGCGGTAGCCGTTATACAAAATGGTTTAATAATTTTGCTACTAATGCCGATAATGAAACTGAATTGGATAAAGGCCGCCGTGTATTAACAGATGTGAAATACAAATTAGATGCAAATAATAATCCTGTATGGACTGTAACTACCGAACCCAGCAGCGGTTATCAATATGCACATTCTTTAAATCGTTATTTTAACAATAATCCAGACGATGAATTATATGTTAACCAAAACGGTGAATATGCATATCGTTTTACATTAAAAAAATCAACTACATTTGAAGTCAGTGCAGAATCAGCAAAAACCCATCCGGAACGTGCAGAGGCACTCAAAGCATTAGGGTGGTCTGCTGGCAAGCAATATCACTTCGCGCCAGGTAGCTACTTTATGGTTACACAAAAAGATGGCAGCCTAAAAATTGTAGCCGATAACGGACAAATGACGCAGGTATCCTTATATTCAGTCCATGTCGGTATTGATGACAATAAAGCATTGGGTGCATTCCAAAATAAACGTGTAATTGCCGAAATGTTCAGTGCATTAAACTATGGCAAGACAAATGAAATTCGTGCGATTTATACCTATGACGTTGGACAAGCCAATGGCTTCAATCAACAATATCTCTCATTAAATGCATGGCGCTATAAAAATGGCGATGGCACTTATGGACTCAATAATCCTTTTAACATCGGCATTTTCGACCGAGTTGCTACTGAAAATGGTATAGTTGCCAATGTCTATGACATGAAGACTAAAAAAGGTTTATCTGCCAAATATACAGGCGTTGCCTATTCTAGCCAAGATGGTAAACAAGACGGTGTGATGAATATGACTGCACAGTTCCATGAACCAGATATGGCTTACAACAATACTGTTTCAAGCAATAACGTTACCTTCAATGGCGCGATTACCAACCGTCGCCTAGATGACAAACGTAATGTATATTTTGCCAGCGGTAATGTAAAAACAGAGAGTGGAATGCCTTCTGCAAGCGCGGGTCAAAAAGTTTCTCTAGTGGGTAGAAGCCAAGTTGCTCAAAATGTTACTGTCTGGATGGAAGGAAAAAACCCAGGTGAAAATAAAGTAATTTATGGTCAAGGTAACGTACGTTTTGCCGGTCCAAATGCTGAAGAAGTCGGTGGTTTGTTAAAAATTACTACCAGCCATGGCGAAAACAATATCGGTTTCATCGGCAAACGCTAAGACGCTTACCCAAAGAAATAAGCAGCAGAAGCTTTGCATCTGCTGCTTATTATTTTCCAAGCAAACCCCTCTGCAAATAAACAAAAGCGCAATTGGAGGGGCAACTTAAAATATCCTGAATTCTCCGAAAAATATACTCATGAAATCTAATCAATTCATTTTTATTGCGGGCATATTATTTCCCATAATGGTTACTGCCGAAACAATTGCTAACCCTGAAACTGAAGCCGATCGCCAAATGGAAAGGATACAAGAAATGGCCATTCCTAAACCACCGGAGGTAGGCACCTCCCTTTTGAATGGTGTCAAGGCTTCTTTGAATGAGCATACTCAGACATTGACATTAGATGATCTAGCCAAACAACCAGAGCTGGCCGAACCTTTGTTAAATCAAGCATTGCAAGCGCGAAACTATATTGCTGCAGAGCAGCTCTTGCCTATATATCGTAAATGGGATAGGCATGACCCTATTTTATTGGATTATGCGCAAGGCGCAATTTGGCGTTCGCAAGGAAAGCATAAAAAAGCCATTACACTTTACCGTAATATTCTTGTTCGACATCCTAATCTTGTTGCCGTCCGTCTAGACTTGGCTGCTATGCTTTATGAGGATAAGCAAACCCGTAATTCACAACATGAATTTAATGCTGCCAAAAAGCAAGGTTTACCAGAAGATGTCCTTCCTACTATTGCCCTTTATGAAAACGCTATGGGGCAAAATAAATGGCAATTTTCAGGCAGTCTGAGTTACACCCAAGACAACAATATCAACAACGTTTCAGCTGAGCGTGAAATCCATCTTCCTCAATTTGATAACTTGGCTTTTGAAAAAAATTCTGACTATCTGCCACAAAAAGGGCATGGTTTTACCTACGCCCTATCCGTTGATCGCGATATCAATCTCAAAGGCAACCATTATTTCGCTCTTTCAGGCGATGTCGATGGCGTCAGCTATTGGGATAATCATGATTATGATGATCAAACGACAAAAGTCAGTCTAGGTTATAAAAATAAAAGTTTTAAAACAGATAGTTTTGTTATGCCATTTTTAGAAAAGCGTCGCTACGGAAATCATCCTTATTACACGCGTACAGGTGTAGATTTAGGTGCTTCACGTTGGATAAAACCAAATTTACGTCTATCTGCCAACGGAACCTTTGCACAAAAAGATTATGCCTATACCAAACAACAAGGGAAAGATTATCAGATTGGATTTGGGACGACCTACCTGATGAATGATAAAACCTATTTCTTAGGAGGTTTGAGTTATGCGCGTGACAAAGTTGAAAATTTCGCAGGCAGCAGCTCCAAACGGATAGGAGGTTACTTAGGTTGGGGGCAAATTTGGGGTGAAAATTTCAATAGTCGCCTTATCATCAATCACTACAATGAACGCTTTGATGGAAAACATTACGTCTTTACCGACCATCATCGTACAGATAATGTCGTGGTTACCAATTTAAGCCTCTGGCACAATAAACTTAGTTTTCTAGGAATTACGCCGAGATTAAATTGGCGATATACAAACAATAACAGCAATATTAACGAACTTCATAGTTATACTAAAAATCGCGTATTTATAGATTTTGAGAAAACGTTTTGAAAAAATTTGATATACACGTACTTTAACTAAATCTATCGAACTTGGTTAAAGGGTCGTCTGAAAGCACATCGGTGCATGCAGCAATTATAGTGGATTAAATTTAAATCAGGACAAGGCGACGAAGCCGCAGACAGTACAGATAGTACGGAACCGATTCACTTGGTGCTTCAGCACCTTAGAGAATCGTTCTCTTTGAGCTAAGGCGAGGCAACGCCGTACTGGTTTAAAGTTAATCCGCTATAAAAAAGCTGAGTCCTGTCACATACAGAACCCAGCTTTTTATTTAATCCACCAAAGCAGATTTTTATGAGTATCCAATATTTTGGAGTGACCCAGTGTTTTCAGACGACCTCTTTCCTCAGCCGATCAACTGTTTCAACACTTCCGCTTTGGCTTTATCGTAATCCTCTTGGGAAATCAAACCACCGTCCAACAGGGATTTGAGTTTCGTCAATTTTGCCTGCGGGTCTTCGGAGGTTGTCTGAACGCTTTGGGCGGGTTGTGCCGCGGGTTGCATCATGCCTGCCATCGCGCCAGCCATTGCCTGACCGACGCCAGCGCCTACGCCCAAACCTGCGCCGATTCCGGCAAGTCCGCCTTCGTTTTGCGCGGCAAGCGGAATGGATTCGGCGGTTTGGTATTGGGTGTAGCGTCCCAAGTCGCCGATGACACCCATGGAAATTTTCTTATCTAACGCTTCTTGGATGGCGGCAGGCAGAGTGATGCTTTCGACGGTGAAGTTTTCCAGTGTCAAGCCGAGTTTGGCAAATTCCGCGCCGAGCAATTCGCCAATTTTTTGCGACAGCAAAACTTGGTTTGCCGCCATGTCCAAAAACGGAATGCCTGAACTGCCGAACGCCGCCGCGAGTTGGGTGATGGCGATATTGCGCAACTGGTTTTCCAACTCGACACCGCTGTATTCTGCCGCTACGCCGCTGACTTCTTTGAAGAATTTTGCCGGATCGCTGATGCGGTAGGCGTACATGCCGAACGAGCGCAACTGCACTGCACCGAACTCGGCATCGCGTACGGTAACGGGTTGCGACGTACCCCATTTCCGTGCAAGCTGTTGTTTGGTATTAAAAAAGTAAACGTCGGATTTAAACGGGGATTCAAAGAGTTTGTCCCAGTTTTTCAGGTTGGTCAGCAGCGGCAGCGTTTGGGTATTGAGCGTGTAACGTCCCGGTCCGAACACGTCGGCGGTTATGCCTTCATCGACAAACATCGCCATCTGCGCCTCACGCACGGTCAGGCTCGCGCCGTTTTGGATTTCCTCGTCGGCAATCGGGAAACGCCACATCAGCAGGCTGTCGTCAGGATTCGGCCATTGGATGACGTCGATAAACTGTTTCTTGATAAAGTTGAACATTGCGGTTCCTTATTTTGAAGAATGGGTAACTTGTCGGTTGTAGACATGACATAAGGGCAGAAAACGTATGTTTTCTTCAACCGATTATAAAATCAGGTTAAACACCGGCATTCCTAAGAATATCGGCATAGCGTCGGACTGCTTGCCGCCTGTACTTTGTGTACACGGTCAGGTTTGCGCTATTTCGGGGATTTTCGCCGCTAATCGAAAAATGCCCATCGGGAAAATCGTCGGATGAAAAATCTGAGCGGTTGATATATCCGCCAAGCGGTAATTGTTGGGTTTTGTTGGGTCATTATAGAATGGTTAGTGCAATTTCTCTAACTTATCATATTGATTCTAACAAAGAAAAGGAATATACATGCAAAAAACCACCCGCTTCTGCTTCGCCGTTTTGGCATTGTCAGCCGCCGTCTGCACACAGGCTGCCCGTCCTGTCGAGTTTACCGTGGGTACGGAATATTACAAAGAGAATTATCGGGAATATAAAGACGGCGAGCGCCTTATGCGTCAAAAGGGAAACCTGTGGTCTCTGACAGGCGGCGTCAAATATCGCTTTAACGACCGCCATGCGGCAAAATTAGAAGGACGCTACTCCCGAGGCAAGTCGGATTACACAGGAAGGTATCAGGACGGAAGAGGCAATGTAACGGAATACGGCACTGCCACGTTCAACGGCTCTCCGCGCCGCGTCTATGATGTCCGCGCCTTATATGAATATACGCACCCGATTAACGACCGTGTCAGCCTGACAGCCGGAGCGGGCGTGGGTCACCGCGTTTTGAAAGATTTGGGTTCCCGCGTCGTAGCAAACAATTACGACCGCAAAAACCGGACCACTTATGCGCAAATCAATGCCGGTGTAAACATTGCGCTTCCTGCCGGTTTCGAAGTTTCACCCAATATCGCCTACAACCATTCCCTGAGAGGCCGTCAGCATTCTTATCGCGCCCATCAGGACATTGAAATGAAACAGTCGAGCGGACACGGCATCGAAGTCGAAGTACCCGTATCTAAAAAATTCGCCAACGAATCTAAAATAAGCGTCGTTCCGTTTTATCGCGGCTGGAAAGTCAAAAAATCGGATACGGCCCTCGTCTATCTGCCAGACGGTATATATGGTTCCACCGAACCTAAAAACTACACCCATGAAGCTGGTGTAAAAGTACGATATACATTCTGATGCACTGACGGTGCGTTTACCTTTTCAGACGACCTTGCAGACAGGCAGGTCGTCTGAAATTTTTAGTATAGTGGATTAAATTTAAATCAGTACGGCAAGGCGAGGCAACGCCGTACTGATTTAAATTTAATCCACTATATTTATGGAAACACTCAACTGTCCGAACCCAAGAAAACAGAAACATCAGGTCAGACAAGCCGCATTCAAGATGCCGATGGATACGGACACCGCGCCAAACAGCGCGCCGACGGCGACGTTGTTGCCGATGAGTTCCTCCGTTGCGCCTTTAATCATCATCGTGGCGGCGAAATACACCAAAATCTGAATCACCGCCGCCGCAAGACCCCACAGGATAAAATCAACGAAACTGACGCTATGGGCAATGCTGGATGCGAGCGTCAAACAAAATCCAACCAGCGCGCCGCCAAACGACAAGGCGCAGGCAAGATTGCCGTTTTTAATCAGCCGCAATTCTTCCGCAGGCGTAATCCGCAGATACACCGCGCCGAAAACGGCAGTCATCGCCACCCCCGCAAGCATATATTGCAGGTAAAGCAGGTATTGGGGCAGGGAAATACTCACGATAGGGCTTCCTCGGTATTTTGATATAATGGATTATGCCACAACTCTAAGCCATCTGAAATTAAAGGGGACGCGCTGCGAACCGGCCCTTCCCTAAAAAACGGTTTTTGACTCGAAAAACTATGCACTCAAGTTCCAAATCAGCATTTCCGATTCCCAATATACCGTTTTACCAATCAAGCCTCTCCATTATCGAATCATCCGTTTTCAGATTTCAGACGACCCCTATACAACGCCCACACCATGACCGCCAACCGCACCCTCATCATCTCCGTCTTCATCGTCGCCAGTTGCGGCCTCGCCTACGAGCTCATCATCGCCGCGCTGGCGAGCTATCTTTTGGGCGACAGCATTTTACAGTTTTCCTCTGTCATCGGACTTTATCTTTTTTCGATGGGCATAGGCGCGCACCTGACCCGCTACATTAAAGACGAAGACGTGTTGCACCGCTTCATCGAAATCGAACTTTTGGTTGGCATCATCGGCGGCATTTCCGCACTGGCCTTGTTCGTCGCCTTCGGGCTTTCCGCCGCCCCGTTCCGCACTCTGCTCTACGCCTTCGTACTGATTGTCGGCGCAGTCGTCGGCATGGAAATCCCGTTGGTGATGCGCGTGTTAAACCGCAAAGGCGCAGAGTTTAAAGAACTCGTTGCCAAAGTCCTGACCTTCGACTATTTGGGCGCACTCGCCGTTTCCCTGCTCTTCCCGCTTCTCCTCGCCCCAAAACTCGGCATGGCGCGTTCCGCCCTTTTGTTCGGCATCCTCAACGCCGCCGTCGCCTACCTGACCGCGCGCGTATTCAAAGCCGAACTGCCCCGCTACCGCGCCATCCGCCTGCGCGCGCTGATTGTCTTGTCCGTCCTCGCCGCCACCGTCGCCTACGCCGACCGCATCTCCTTCAAAGCCGAACAAAGCTATTTCGGCGATCCTATCGTCTATCAAAGCCACTCGCCCTACCAGCGGCTCGTCGTAACCCGCTGGAAAGACGACACCCGCCTCTACATCAACGGCAACCTGCAATTCTCCTCGCGCGACGAAGCCCGTTACCACGAAGCCCTCGTCCTGCCCGCCATGCAGATGGTTCAAAACGCCGCCCGCATCCTCATCCTCGGCGGCGGCGACGGATTGGCGGCGCGCGAAGTCTTGAAATACCCGCAGGTCAAACACGTTACCCTGGTCGATTTAGACCCCGACATGACCGCCACTTTTAAAACCTCCGCCACCTTAAGCGCGCTCAACCAAGGCTCGCTGTCCCATCCCAAAATGCACGTCGTCAACGACGATGCCGCCAAATGGCTGGAGGGGTCGTCTGAAAAATTCGACGTCATCATCATCGACCTGCCCGACCCGTCCAATTTCTCGCTGGGCAAACTCTACTCCGTCCCCATGTACCGCCTCGTCGCCCGCCATCTTCAGCCGCAGGGTAAAATCGTCGTCCAATCCACCTCGCCCTACTTCGCCCCCAACGCCTACTGGTCGGTCGTCGCCACCCTCGAAGCCGCCGGCCTGTCCACCGCGCCTTACCACGTTTACGTCCCCTCCTTCGGCGAATGGGGATTTGTGTTGGCAGGCTTCGATAAGCAATTCCCCGTCCCGCAGAAATTCGACGTCCCTACGCGTTATCTGAACGCCCAAACCGCCGCCGAAATGTTCCGCTTCCCGCCCGACATGGCAAGGCGCAAGGTCGAGCCGAACTATCTGAACAACCAAATCCTCGTCAGCTATTTCGAAAGCGACTGGCGCAACGTAACCCGTTGAGCCGCTTCCCCAAAACAAAGGTCGTCTGAAAACCATTTTCAGACGACCTTTTCATCGCTATGGCTTCACAGGCTTCAAAGTCGGCAAAACCGTATCCCAAATCGCAAGGACTTCGGCTTCACTGCGCTTCGTTCCGTCTTTTTTCTCAGTGCCAAACTGCATCATGATGCGCGGGTCGCCGCCGTCGCGTTCCCAAAAGAACATATATTTGTTGCCGCCCCATTTCACCAATTTTTCCTCACCCGACATACCGTTGATGGTGCGTTTGCCTTGGCGGATGGTGCGGGTTAGCGCTTTAACCATTGCGCCTTTCCCCAGATTTACCTTACGTTGCAGCAGCGTCGGCTCGCCTGCCTCCAGTACGTCGCCGTGCATGATTTCCAGACTCATATCGTGTTGTTTGTCAAATTCGACAGTGCTATGAACTTCAAACGGTTTTTTGCCATCGTCCGCGATAAAACCGCCTATCAGGCATATACCGTGTTTATTTGGCACTTCAAATTCCTGCCTGGTTTTCAACCCATTGAGGATTTCTTGGCGGAATTTTTTCTCCATGGTGTTTATTGCTTCTTTTTCTTGGGTTTTCCAGTTGGCAGGGGCTTTGCCGTTTTCGGCAGGGATATAGAAATAGCTGCGTACGATATAGGCGTCATCATTATCCAGCTTGAAATATAAATCGGCTTCGTAGGGCATACCGTCATCCCCAACAAGATCTTCCCAGCCAAATCCTTTTCGCGTTACCTGCATCATTGCCCGATCCGGAATCAGGGTGCGGGTATCAACGACAATATCCGTTCCATCATAACCACTACGTTTAAACCTATTGATAGTCCTAACGTTTCTATCCCAATCATTAAACATAACCATCACGCTCCAGCCGTTGTAATCAAGGTGCGTACTGCCGTGACGGCGTTTGGACGGCAGGCGCAATTGATAGCGGCCGCTGCAATAGGGCTGTTCAGTCCAGTAGGCGGTATCGATGGCGGATTGGGTAACGGTCGGCGAAGTTTCTGCCGATGGAGAAACGGTGGGCGTGCAGGCTGCGACGGCAAGTATTAGAGACAGCGTAGTCAGACGGATGGACATGGATAAGCTCCGTGATAGATAGGGGTCGTCTGAAAGTATAGTTTATTCAGACGACCTTTGTCATAAAACGGGCTTGGTGGTATTTATTCAACATAAATGGAAAAATAAGAGGTATAGTGGATTAACTTTAAACCAGTACGGCGTTGCCTCGCCTTGCCGTACTATCTGTACTGTCTGCGGCTTCGTCGCCTTGTCCTGATTTACATTTAATCCACTATAAATGAATCCGACTTGTGCTGAACCGCGTGTTTGTTTTAATCCAATACCGAGAACATGGCAAAACCAACAAAAATCCTGATTAATCAAAATGTTGGTTTTTAATATGAGCGTTCGACAGGCAAAAAAATAACCGCTGATAAGCGGTTTATTGTGGTGCCCAGGGTCGGACTCGAACCGACACACCTTGCGGCGGGGGATTTTGAGTCCCCTGCGTCTACCAATTTCGCCACCTGGGCTGGTGAAGAAGTCGCTATTATAGCGGCGTATTCGGGCTTGTAAAGCAAAATCTTGCCCTGTTTGCAGATATATCGCTTATATTTTTGATTTTTAAAAACATTAAATTCATTTTATTTTGTTCCCGACGTGCCCTACTCTTTCCACTTATATCAAACATCATTCATTTTCAGCCGAAAAACGGCATAAACCGCTATATTAAATGTTGCAAACGCGCTAAGATGGCAGCGTTCGTTTCATTTTTTTATTTTCAGACGACGTTCACACACCATACCCGCATTGGAGAATTTTTATGATGCCTACTGCAATCCGTACCGCCATTTTGGGCGCATTCGCCCTTGCCGCACTTGCCGCCTGCAAACCAAAAGCCAAAGCGCCGGAACAAAATCCTGCGCCTGCTTCAGCCGCTTCTTCAACAGCGGCTCCGGCCGAACAGCCTGCTTCCGCTCCCGCCGCATCCTCACCTGCCGCTACCGCGCCCGCACCGCAAGCGCCCGGAACGGATATGCGTAAAGAAGACATCGGCGGCGATTTCACGCTGACCGACGGCGACGGCAAGCCGTTCAGCTTAAGCAGCCTGAAAGGCAAAGTCGTGATTCTGTCCTTCGGTTATACGCACTGCCCCGACGTTTGTCCGACCGAATTGCTGACTTACAGCGACACATTGAAACAATTGGGCGATCAGGCGAAAGATGTGAAAGTGGTGTTCGTCAGCATCGACCCCGAGCGCGACACGCCCGCAGTCATCGGCAAATACGTCAAACAGTTCAATCCTGAATTTATCGGCCTGACTGCGACAGGGGACCAAAGCCTGCCGGTTATCAAACAGCAATACCGCGTGGTGTCCTCCAAAGTCAATCAAAAAGAAGACAGCGAAAACTATTTGGTTGACCACTCTTCCGGCGCGTATCTGATTGATAAAACCGGCGAAGTGGCGATTTTCTCGCGTTACGGCAGCGAACCGGCAACCATTGCCGCCGACATCAAAAAACTGCTTTGATCCGCATGGGGTCGTCTGAATGCCGGTCGCGGTTTTCAGACGACCTTTTTCCCATCTGAAACATATAGTGGAGAAAGTCAGACTGCCTGTTTGGTACGGGTTCAAAGTCTGACAGCATAACAACAATGACTGAAAACACGCTAACCATCGCCCTGTCCAAAGGGCGCATCTTTGAAGAAACGCTGCCGCTTTTGGCAGCGGCGGGCATTGTTCCCGCCGAAGCGCCCGAAAAATCGCGCAAACTGATTATCGGCACCAACCATGAAAACATCCGCCTCGTCATCGTCCGCGCCACCGACGTGCCGACTTATGTCCAATACGGCGCGGCAGACTTCGGCATCGCGGGCAAAGACGTTTTAATCGAACACGGCGGCAGCGGGCTTTACCAGCCGCTGGATTTGCACATCGCTGAATGCCGCATGATGGTCGCCGTCCGAAAAGGTTTCGACTACGCCGCCGCCTCGCAGCCCGGCAGCCGCCTGCGTATCGCGACGAAATACCCCAACATCGCCGCCGAGCATTTCGCCGGCAAAGGCGTACATGTTGACATCATCAAACTCTACGGCTCGATGGAGCTTGCGCCGCTGGTCGGTTTGAGCGACGCCATCGTCGATTTGGTCTCCACAGGCAACACGCTTAAGGCGAACGGCTTGGAAGCGGTCGAACACGTTGTCGATATTTCCAGCCGTCTGGTGGTCAACAAAGCCGCATTGAAAACGAAACACGCGCTGCTGGAGCCGATTATTCAGGCGTTCGGCAGCGCAGCGAAGGCGGGGTGAGCGTTCATTTGAATGAAGATGCGTTTTCAGACGACCCTAGCCTCTCCCGCCGACAGGTCGTCTGAAAATACCACCGGCAGTAAACTGTATAGGAGGATTTAAAATGGTTGCAAAAATAAAAAAATTTTCAGATTCAACCCTTTCCGTTTTGAATAACGGCGAACGTCGGTTTTACGTCTATTGTCTGACCGACCTGAAAAAAGACAAAATCCTCTACATCGGCAAAGGCTGCGGTAATCGTATCTTCGAGCATGAACAGGCCGCCCGTTCGCAAGACGGCGACATTGACGTACCGGCACGCAAAGCCATTGCCAAATGCAAGAAACTCGGTCGCTATATCATCAGCTATCATCTGACTGAAATCGAAGCGCAAGCCGCCGAAACCACCTTAATTCATTTTGTTAAATCTGTCTTGGGTAAAAAACTCAAAAACAAATCTGCCGGATGCGGCGCAGGCGGCATCCGCGCGGAAGCACTCGACGATCGCTTCAAATTCACGCCCTGCCCGCTTGACGACCTTAATCCCGACGGACTGGTTCTCGCCGTCAAAATCCAAGACGCTTTGGACTTGGATACCGACGAAGAATCGGACTACCGTTTCGACAACCAAGACGATGCCAACCTCAAATCGCGCACGTTGGGCAACTGGGTTATCGGCAAAGATGCCGCGTCCAAAGTGAAATACATTATTGGCATTCACACCGGGCTGCAAAACGCCGTTGTCAGCGCGTATGAGGTGGACGGTTTCGAAACGCTTGAAGAAACCAAAAACGGCAGAACACAAACCCGTTACCGTTTCCATACTGCCTCGTCCAGCAAAAAAGTGTTGGCCAAACTCGGCCTGCAACAAAAATGCCTGCCCGACTTGAAGTTTGGTAGCGGGGGAGAAAAAGCGTATATCAGACCCAAAACAGAGACAGAGACTGAACAAGAAAATATTCAGACGACCCCAAGTCCAAAAATATCAAAGGAGAATCCCAAATCATGAAAAAACTCAACACCCAATCGCCCGATTTCCAAGCCGAACTCAAAGCCCTGCTGGCTTTTGAAACCGCGCAGAATCCCGAAATCGACCGCATCGTCGCCGACATCTGCGCCGACGTGCAAAAACGTGGCGATGCGGCGCTCATCGAATACACCAACCGCTTCGACGGCACGTCCGCCCAAACCATAAGCGACCTCATCCTCACTCAAGACGACTTGCAGGCCGCGTTTGAGCGTTTGCAGCCCGAAATTCAAACCGCCTTGAAAACCGCCGCCGCACGGGTCGAAAGCTACCACCAACGCCAAAAAATGGAATCGTGGACCTACGAAGACGAAGACGGCACACTGTTGGGACAACAGATTACACCGCTTGACCGCGTCGGTATTTACGTCCCCGGCGGCAAAGCGGCGTATCCGAGTTCCGTCATCATGAACGCCATGCCCGCCCATGTCGCAGGTGTGAAAGAAATCATCATGGTCGTCCCAACGCCCAAAGGCGAACGCAACGACATCGTGCTTGCCGCCGCCTTCGTCGCGGGTGTCACCAAAGTCTTCACCGTCGGCGGCGCGCAGGCGGTTGCCGCCCTCGCCTACGGCACTGAGTCCGTACCGCAGGTCGATAAAATCACCGGCCCAGGCAACGCTTTCGTCGCCGCCGCCAAACGCCGCGTGTTCGGCGTAGTCGGTATCGACATGGTGGCGGGGCCGTCTGAAATTCTCGTCATCGCCGACGGCACCACGCCTGCCGACTGGGTGGCGATGGATTTGTTCAGCCAAGCCGAACACGACGAAATCGCCCAAGCCATCCTTATCGGCACGTCGCAGCCCTATCTCGACGAAGTCCAAGCCGCCATGAACCGCCTCATCGAAACCATGCCCCGCCGCGACATCATCGAAGCCTCGCTCGGCAACAGGGGCGCGATGATACTCGCCAAAGACTTGGACGAAGCCTGCGAAATCGCCAACTATATTTCCCCCGAACACTTGGAATTGTCGGTAGAAAACCCGCAGGAATGGGCGAAAAAAATCCGCCACGCCGGCGCGATTTTCATGGGACGCTACACCAGCGAAAGCCTCGGCGACTACTGCGCCGGCCCCAACCATGTCCTGCCCACCAGCCGCACCGCCCGCTTCTCCTCGCCGCTGGGCACTTACGACTTCCAAAAACGCTCCAGCCTGATCCAAGTCTCCGAACAAGGCGCGCAGAAACTGGGCAAAATCGCCAGCGTGTTGGCACACGGCGAAAGCCTGACCGCCCACGCGCGTTCGGCGGAATTCAGGTTGAAAGACTGATTCGGGCGCATCAACCATCCATCAAAAGCAAAGGTCGTCTGAAAACCTGTTTTTAGGGTTTTCAGACGACCTCTATTAAAAGAAACACCATGAAACAAGCCATTCAAGAAAAACTCACCCACATCGCCCATACCGAACCGCTGCATTTCCTGCTGGCGGTGGAAAGCGGCAGCCGCGCATGGGGCTTTGCCTCGCCCGACAGCGATTACGACGTGCGCGCCATTTATATCCGTCCGCAGCCATATTATCTGCAAATCGACGAAGCAAAAGACACGTTTGAATTTATCGAAAACCAATGGTTTGACGTTGGCGGCTGGGACATCCGCAAAGCGTTGCGCCTGCTGCGGAAAAGCAATGCCACGCTGCTCGAATGGCTGCGTTCGCCGATGGTTTATACGCAGGACGATGATTTCACAAGCCGTCTGAACGCGCTTGCGCCGCAATACGCCCAAGCCGCCGCGCTGCTGCACCATTATCGCGGCATCGCGGGCAACGCTTTGAGAAACATGGATTTGGCACAACCCGTCAAACTGAAAAAATGGTTTTACGTCTTGCGTCCGCTGCTCGCGGCACGGTGGGCAGTCAAACAAGGCGGCATCCCGCCGATGACGCTGGCGGAACTGATGAGCGAATGGCAAACGGACTGCGCCGCCCAAATCGCCGATTTGGTGGCCATCAAGGCGGAACAGGATGAAAGTTACCTGCATACGCTGTCGCCCGAATTGCAACGATTGACCGTTGATTTATATAACGAAGTTTCCGAATTATCCGCCCCTGCCGCCCAAGCCGCCGACAGCGGGCCGCTGAACGAATTATTCCGCGAAACTTTGGCGGCGGTAAATGGATAAATTTATGCATAAAATCATAGGATATAGAGAATTACATACAGAAAATGGCGAGCCTGTTGAAATTACCATGTATCTTCCCTTTTTTTCTGACGAATACAAAGCATATATTTGCCAATATAAAATAAGCAAACATGATTATTTGGATGAGGGAAGGGCAATCGGTGAAGATATGTTGCAGGCTATTTATTTGGCTATGATTAAACTTGGCGCTATTCTGTCTCACACCGATTTCTGGAAAAAAGAAAATTTATCTTGGAACGGGAATAAAAATCTTGGATTTCCTTCGCTTGATAATTCTAACCAACAGCAGCCGTAAATTGGATTCATAAATCCAACACACACCAAAGGCAGCCTGAACGTGCAGGCTGCTTTTCAATGCCCAACCACCTCACAAAAGGTCGCCTGAAAATGCTTACCATCGAAGATTTGCACACACAAAACCTGCTTCTGCTCGAAGCCGTTTCCGGCAGCCGCGCCTACGGTTTGGCAATGCCCGAATCCGATACCGACATCAAAGGCGTGTTTTACCTGCCCAAATCGATGTTTTACGGCATGGAATACATCCCGCAAATCAGCAACGAAACCAACGATATCGTTTATTACGAGCTGGGGCGGTTTATCGAGCTTTTGCTGCAAAGCAACCCGAACACACTGGAGCTGCTCGCCTCGCCGCCCGACTGCGTGCGCTACCGTTCGCCGCTGATGGACGCGTTCAAAACCGAATGGTTTGTGTCCAAAGCCTGCCGCCAGAGTTTCGCCGGATACGCCTACGGGCAAATCAAAAAAGCACGCGGGCTGAACAAGAAAATCAGCAATCCGATGCCGTCTGAAAAGAAAAGCGTGCTCGATTTCTGCCACATCATAGAAGGCGCGCAAACCGTGCCGCTGCAACACTGGCTTTCGCAACGCGGAATGGAACAGCGGCGGGTCGGCTTGGTCAAAATCGCCCACGCCCGCGAACTCTACGCCCTGTTTTACGACCCAGACGGCACGCGCGGCTACCACGGCGTCGCGCCCAAACCCGAAGCCACCAACCTCTCCCTCAGCTCCGTTCCCGAAGGCGAAACCCCGCTTGCCTACCTCTCCTTCAACCAAGACGGATACAGCAGCTACTGCCGCGAATACGCCTCCTATCAGCAATGGCTGGCGGAACGCAACGAAACGCGCTACCAAGGCACGCAGGCACACGGACAGGGCTACGACGCCAAAAACATGATGCACACCTTCCGCCTGCTCGAAACCGCCCGCGACATCGCCCGCCACGACGAAATCCGCCCGCGCCGCCCCAACCGCGACGAACTGCTCGCCATCAAACGCGGCGAATCCTCCTACGAAGACCTGCTGGAAAAAGCAGAACGGCTGATGGCGGAAGTGGAAACAGCGTTTGAGGCTGCCGACCTGCCCGAAACGGTAAATGCTGCTTCGGCTTTGGCGGCTTTGGTTGAAGTGAGGGAAAGCATTTACGGGTAAATGGCAAAAGGTCGTCTGAAAATGGAAACGGCGGAGTTTATCGTGAATGGACTTTATAGTGGATTAAATTTAAATCAGGACAAGGCGACGAAGCCGCAGACAGTACAGATAGTACGGCAAGGTGAGGCAACGCCGTACTGGTTCAAATTTAATCCACTATAAAAAATCGCTCCATTTGAACCAAACATCAGCCCCATAAACAAAAAGGTCGTCTGAAAACCTGTTTTCAGACGACCCCTATCTTTTTAAAACTCAATAATCTTTTTCAAATCAATCCGCTTCCAAAACCACTTTCATGGCTTGGTTTTCGGCTGCGTGTTTGAACACGTCGTAGGCTTTTTCCAATTCGCTGAATTTGAAACGGTGGGTCAACATTTTGGTGTAATCGACGGAGCTGCTGGAAATGGCCTTCATCAGCATTTCGGTGGTATTGGCGTTTACCAAACCTGTTGTGATGGCGAGGTTTTTAATCCAGAGTTTTTCGAGTTTGAAATCAACGGATTGACCGTGTACGCCAACAACGGCGATATGACCGCCCGGTTTGACGATGTCTTGGCACATATTCCATGTAGCGGGGATACCGACGGCTTCGATGGCGCAATCCACGCCGTCGTCGCCGACGATGGCAAAGACCTGTTTGAATACGTCGCCTGAAGCGGGGCTGATGGTATGGGTTGCACCCAGCTCTTTCGCCAGTTTCAAACGGTTTTCGTCCATATCGCAGACGATGATGGAGGCAGGGCTGTACAGTTGGGCGGTCAACAGGGCGGACATGCCGACAGGACCTGCGCCTGCGATGAAGACGGTGTCGCCGGGTTTGACATCGCCATATTGCACGCCGATTTCGTGGGCGGTCGGCAAGGCGTCGCTCAACAACAGGGCGACTTCTTCATTGACGTTGTCAGGCAGCGGAACAAGGCTGTTGTCGGCATAAGGCGTGCGGACGTATTCGGCTTGCGTGCCGTCAATCATGTAGCCCAAAATCCAACCGCCGTTGCGGCAGTGTGAATAGAGTTGGATTTTGCAGTTGTCGCAAGTACAGCATTTGCTGACGCATGAAATAATGACTTTATCGCCGACTTTGATGTTTTTTACAGCCTCACCGACTTCTTCTACAATACCGATGCCTTCATGGCCGAGAATACGGCCGTCGGCGACTTCGGGGTTTTTGCCTTTCCAAATACCCAAGTCGGTACCGCAAATCGTGGTTTTGACGATTTCCACCACCGCGTCGGTCGGATCGATAATCTGCGGACGGGGTTTTTCTTCAAAACGGATGTCGTTTGCGCCGTGATAAACCATTGCTTTCATGCTGATACTCCTTGCTTGTTGATAAATAATTTCAATACTGCAATAAAGTCTCTTTATATGAGTTATATACCCCTATAAAACGTAAGTCAATAAGAATTATTTTCACAATGTTATACCATAACATTTTGTTTTCAATATAAATAAAACCACTGATTGATATTAATGAACACACCCACCTCCTTCTCCGAACGGCTCATCCGCTGGCAAAAACAATACGGCAGGCACCATCTCCCTTGGCAGGTCAAAAACCCTTATTGCGTTTGGCTTTCCGAAATCATGCTCCAGCAAACGCAGGTCGCCACTGTGTTGGACTACTATCCGCGTTTCTTGGAAAAATTCCTGACCGTACAGGCACTTGCCGCCGCGCCGCAAGACGAAGTGTTGTCGTTGTGGGCGGGCTTGGGCTATTACAGCCGCGCGCGCAATCTGTACAAAGCCGCGCAACAAGTCGTCGAACAATTCGGCGGCACGTTTCCGTCGGAGCGCAAAGACTTGGAAACCCTCTGCGGCGTCGGGAGAAGCACCGCCGCCGCTATTTGCGCCTTCGCCTTCAACCGCCGCGAAACCATTTTGGACGGCAACGTCAAACGCGTGCTCTGCCGCGTGTTCGCCCGCGACGGCAATCCGCAGGATAAAAAATTCGAAAACTCGCTCTGGACGCTTGCCGAAAGCCTGCTCCCGTCTGAAAACGCCGATATGCCCGCCTACACGCAGGGCTTGATGGACTTGGGCGCAACCGTGTGCAAACGGACTAAACCCTTGTGCCATCAATGCCCGATGGCGGACATCTGTGAAGCAAAAAAACAAAACCGTATCGCCGAGCTGCCGCGCAAAAAAACCGCCCCCGAAGTGCAAACCCTGCCGCTTTACTGGCTGATTGTCCGCAATCCAGACGGCGCAATCCTGCTGGAAAAACGCCCCGCCAAAGGCATTTGGGGCGGTCTGTATTGCGTGCCGTGTTTTGAAAAATTAGACGGAACATACGATTGCGCCGAAAAGCTCGGCATCGTTTCAGACGACCTCGAAGAACAACCCGCCCTCACCCACCGCCTGACGCATCGTTTATTGATGATTACACCGTTTGAAGCGCAAATCAGTTCGCCCGACACGCTGCCCCGTTCTGAAAACGCACCAAAAGATAACCGCTTCTGGGTGAAACCCGAAAATTTGGCGGATTACGGTTTGCCCAAACCGCTGGCAGATTATTTGAAACAACGGCAGCAGGCATTGTTTTAAAAATGCTTGAAAATCAAACAGGCAGCATCCAACTCTAAAACACAATAAACATACCCGCGCTTTATCCGCCCCCGCCAGGAATCCCATGCACACACTCCCCCTGCTTACCCAACAGTTCGCCGAACTCTCGCCGTTTTTCTATTCCCGCGTTTCTCCCGAGCCGCTGACCGCGCCCTACTGGGTCGCCTTCAACACCGATTTGGCGGCAGAGTTGAATCTGGATACAGATTTTCAGACGACCGCCAACCTTGCCTACCTCAGCGGCAACGCGCCGCAATACGCGCCTGCACCCATTGCCGGTGTTTACAGCGGCCATCAGTTCGGCGTCTATACCCCGCGCCTTGGCGACGGACGAGCACTCCTGATTGGCGATTCCGTCGATGCCGCGGGACAACGCCAAGAGTGGCAGCTCAAGGGCGCAGGCAAAACGCCCTATTCCCGCTTTGCCGACGGTCGCGCCGTCTTGCGCTCCTCCATCCGCGAATACCTCTGTTCCGAAGCCATGCACGGTCTCGGCATCCCCACGACCCGCGCCCTCGCCCTATGCGGCAGCGACGACCCCGTTTATCGGGAAACCGTCGAAACTGCCGCCGTCCTGATCCGCATCGCCCCGAGCTTTCTGCGTTTCGGCCATTTCGAATACTTCTATTACACCGGCCGCGAAGCCGAAATCCAACAACTTGCCGACTACCTCATCCGGCATTACTACCCCGACTGCCAAGATGCCGACAATCCCTACGCCGCCCTGTTGGAACAAATCCGCAACCGCAACGCCGATACCGTCGCCGCATGGCAAAGCGTCGGCTTCTGCCACGGAGTGATGAATACCGACAACATGTCCGCACTGGGGCTGACCATAGACTACGGCCCTTTCGGCTTCCTCGACGACTACGACCGCCGCCACGTCTGCAACCACTCCGACACCCAAGGCCGCTACGCCTACAATGCCCAGCCCTTCGTCGCCCATTGGAATTTCGCCGCCCTCGCCTCCTGCTTCGACACCCTCGTCCCACACGACACCCTCGAGCAACTCATCGACGGCTGGACAGAAGTTTTTCAGACGACCTATTTAGAGAAAATGCGCCGCAAACTCGGTTTGCAGCAAGCAGATAAAAGAGACGACGAAAGCCTTATCGCCGACCTCTTCACTGCCCTGCAAGATCAAAAAACCGACTTCACCCTGTTTTTCAGGAACCTGTCCGGAGTCAGCAATACACACGGCGACCCCCTCCCGCCCAAACTCGAACAGACCTTCAAAAACGGCGTTCCGCCCGCCTTCATCCGCTGGCTCGGACGCTACCGCCAACGCCTGCGCGCCGAAAACAGCGTTCCCGCCGAACGCGCAATACGCATGAACCGGACCAACCCGCTCTACATCCTGCGCAACTACCTTGCCGAACAAGCCATCGCCCAAGCCCGAAACGGCGACTACCGCGAAATCGAACGCCTGCGCCGCTGCCTCGCCCGTCCCTTTGACGAACAGGCAGAGTTCGCCGACTTTGCCGAACCGCCGCCCGAAGGCAGCATTCCGGTTTGCGTCAGTTGTTCAAGTTAGACGTTGAAGACAGACAAAAAGGTCGTCTGAAAATATTCAGACGACCTTGACCATAAAGAACGATATCAACAAAAATACACCCATGCCCCATTTAAACGGCGGCACATCTTTTGCAACCAACCAAACAGACCGACCCCAAAAAGGAAAACAGATGAAAAACATCCGCATCAAAATCTGCGGCATCACCCGCCCCGAAGATGCCCGAAAAGCCGCCGAGCTGGGCGTCGATGCCATCGGTTTGGTTTTTTACGCCGCCAGCAAACGCGCCGTCACGCCCGAACAGGCAAAAAAAATCGTGGCAGCCCTTCCCCCTTTCGTCTCCGTCGTTGCCTTATTTGTCAATGAAACAGCGGAAACCATCCGCGAAACCCTCCGGCAAGTACCCATCGACATCATCCAATTTCACGGCGACGAAGACGATGAATTTTGCCGTCAGTTTGACCGCCCCTATCTCAAAGCCATACGCGTCCAATCCGCTTCAGACATCGAAGCCGCACAAACCCGATTCCCCAACGCCCGCGCTCTATTGTTTGATGCCTACCATCCCAACGAATACGGCGGCACAGGCCTGAGCTTCGACTGGGCGCTGCTACCGGACAATCTGACCAAACCTTGGATTCTAGCAGGCGGCTTGACCCCGCAAAATATCGCGGCAGCCATCCAAACCAGCAATGCCGCGGCAGTCGATGTTTCAGGCGGCGTGGAAAGTGCCGGCGGCATCAAAGACGAAGCCAAAATGGCTGCCTTCATCCAAGCCGTCCGCGCCATTCGGTAAACCTTTTAGTCACAAAAGGCGTTGGTGCATTTTATGCCGTTTTATATGGAACAGGCATCCTGTATCTTATACAACACACAATTTACCCATTGATTTATATAGATTTTAAGAAAAACAGGGCTATTTCCTGACATTTATCGGGCAGACAATCTGCCGTTTTCTCAAAAAATAGAAAATTTTTGCATATAAAAATTTGACAAAACGATGCCTTTCGTAGATAATAACGCCCGTTGAGTTGCTTGATGCAGCTTGATTTTTCTCCTCTATTTCTCCTTTGTAGACTTGGCGCATATCCCAAACGATATGCGCATTTTTTTATCTTGATTTTCCGAGTTTTAAAATAAACTCAAATAAAACAAGATATTCCCATCTACTTCAATTCTCACTCATACAAAAATCCATCTTTAGAAAACGTATCATCCCCAATAAAAAATCAACAAACGAAAACACGTTTATGAATCCCTACCAAAGCGGAAATCATGACCGCAAAGCTTATCCCCTCTTTTCCCTCCTCCGTTGATTTGATAGTGGATTAACTTTAAACCAGTACGGCGTTGCCTCGCCTTAGCTCAAAGAGA
>CAUSDA010000023.1:0-32105 GCA_963529965.1 uncultured Neisseria sp. | reverse complement strand
ACTGCACCTTGTGAGTTGGAGGGGATGTCCAACTTTTGGGGTGCAGTTCAAACCCCAATCCGGTTTTCAGACGACCTTTCTTGATTATGCTTTCACGGGCGGATGGTGTAAGATGCTGACGCAGCACGCAATCGCATCAAAAACGCCTTCAACGGAGCGTGCGGCACGCCGGATAGAGATAGGGCAGAGAGCGGCCGAGTCATCAAATGGATGGATGCCGCTTTCCGTTTTTTCAAAAAAAGAAAGGATTTTCCTTGTCCAAACGCAACATTTTCCCCGTCGACAAATCTTTGGAGCAACCCGAACGTGTGATGCTGGTCGGGGTGATGTTGAGCGCGGATTATTCGGGCGCGAACGAAGTGCGCGAGCGGACTTTTCAGACGACCTTGGATGAGGCGGCGGAATTGGTCGCGGCGGCAGGCGGCGAGCTGGTGTTGCGGGAAACTGCCAAGCGCGACAAGGCGCATACGGCTTATTTCGTCGGTACGGGAAAGGCGGAGGAGCTGGCGGCGGCGGTGAAGCTGCACGACATCGGCTTGGCGGTGTTCAACCATGAATTGACGCCGACGCAGGAGCGCAATTTGGAAAAAATTCTGCAATGCCGCGTCCTCGACCGCGTGGGTCTGATTTTGGCGATTTTTGCCAAACGCGCCCAGTCGCAAGAGGGTAAATTGCAGGTGGAGCTGGCGCAGTTGAACCACTTGAGCGGGCGGCTGGTGCGCGGCTACGGGCATTTGCAGAGCCAGAAGGGCGGCATCGGCCTGAAAGGGCCGGGCGAGACGCAGTTGGAAACCGACCGCCGCTTAATCGGGCAGAAAATCACGGCGTTGAAAAAACAGTTGGCGCAAGTGAAAAAACAACGTGCCACGCGCCGCAAATCGCGGATGGAGGGTCGTCTGAAAACCTTTGCCATCGTCGGCTACACCAACGCGGGCAAATCCAGCCTGTTCAACCGTCTGACCAAGGCGGACGTGTTGGCGAAAGACCAGCTTTTTGCCACGCTGGATACGACGGCGCGGCGTTTGTTCCTGTCGCACGAGGCGGGCGTGATTCTGACGGATACAGTCGGTTTCGTCCGCGATTTGCCGCACAAGCTGGTGTCGGCGTTTTCGGCGACGCTGGAGGAAACGGCTTTGGCGGATGTGCTGCTGCACGTTGTCGATGCGTCCAATCCCGATTTCGAGCGGCAGATGGACGATGTGAATGTGGTTTTGGAGGAAATCGGTGCGCATGAAGTGCCGCAGCTTGTCGTGTACAACAAGATCGACCTGCTGCCGGAAGGCGTACGCGGGGCGGGCGTGTTGCGGGACAATTCGGGACGCGCCGTCGGCGTGAATATTTCGGTTACGAAAAGTCTGGGCTTGGACGCTTTGCGCGAGGCGATGATTGAACGGGCGTTGGAAAACGGCGGCAAGAGGTCGTCTGAAAGTTGATTTAGGAGTTTATAATTTCATTATAAAGTTCAAAAAATCTGATTATGAAAGGTAACGTATGTACCATCCTAAACATACAAGAAAAATAAAAGTTAAGGATAATGAAAATACTCCTTGGTATAAAAAAAGCTGGAAGATAATTGCATGTGTTTTTACTATCATTGTTACGCTTGTTTTAAATACTCCCACAGTACTAAAAAATATCAGAGTTTTACCTGAAGAAGTTGATACGACATGGGGAGATTTTATATCATGGTTCAAAGAAGATAAGGAATGGAGTGGTTATTATTCCTCTTTTCCTGAAGGAATTATAGATATAGAAGATATGGAATTATCTGATGTTGATATGAAGATTATCCTTTATGCTAAACGTGGAGAAATAGGTGGCTCAATTTATACCAAAGAAATATGTTCATCTTTTCCATCATTGGGTTTTTTGCAATTTTCTGGTGATGTAACTTTAACAGGCAACCGTGCTGATGAAGTTGTTGTGTGGGATATAGTAGGTGGAAAAATTCGTGAGTTTGCCAAGATAAATATAGAAAGAGACAAAGATGTTATTACAATAAAACCAATCTCAGGAAATGTTGGTTTGTTTCCTGAAAATGCTCGATTGGGAAAACATCCTGATATACATCCTGATATAGAAGAAAAGGAAGAGCCTAATGAATTTAAGTTTTCTGAACGATGTATGGAGCAAGTTGAAAAGTTAAGACCTAGAATTTAAGAAAAGGTCGTCTGAAAAATAAAGGCCGTTTGGAAAACAAAGATAAATCAGGGAGGGTTTATCTTTATTTCCAAACGGCCGTTTAAAGGGTTTACCGCTTAGAAAGGGAGGAGGCGGCGTTTTTTCATAACGTTTTCGTAAATCATCCATGCCGCCAAGCTCAGGTAGGCGACGCTGGACAGGATGCCGATAACGGCAAAAATAGGTAGCAGGCGGTCAATCATGATGTTTTCCCGAGTAAGTAGTTAATGGAAATTTTTGTGTAAAAGCGTAATGTTTTGTATTTTTTACCGCACTGTTTGTACGGAATATGCGCATAGTATGCAGCTTCAAATTGAGTCGGTCAACAAAAATGTTGTGCGTTTTTTCAAAAAAGTTCCATTTTTACATTAAAATAATCGGTAAATTCGCACGATATGCGGTATCAGAACGTAACCGTTCGTCTGTTGATGAGCGGTTATATTATTGAAAAATATAAATAAAAGTAATAAAAATATGCAAATTGTTTTAAAATAAACGTTTTGTAAAATATTTTTAAAAATCTGCTAAAAAGCGACACTTTAATAAAGTTTACATTTTTAAACATTTCAAATCCAAGTTTCAAGCGGCAAACCACCTGCCGGCACACCATCAGGCACATATTATGAATCAAACGGAAAGAACCTGTTTCCATTGCGGTTTGGAAGTCCCCGAACACATCCATCTGACCGTCCGCTACGAAAATGAAGACCATGAAACCTGCTGCGCGGGTTGTCAGGCGGTGGCGCAGAGCATTATTGATGCAGGTTTGGGCAATTATTACAAACAGCGTACCGCCGACGCGGAAAAATCCGAACTGCCGCCGCCGGAAGTGTTGTCGCAACTGAAATTGTACGATTTGCCCGAAGTGCAGGCGGATTTTGTCGAGGTCGGGGAAGGGGATAAACGCGAGGCGGTGTTGATGCTGGGCGGCATTACTTGCGCGGCATGCGTATGGCTGATTGAGCAGCAGCTTTTACGGACGGCGGGCGTGGTGCGCGTGGATTTGAATTACAGTACGCACCGCTGCCGCGTGGTGTGGGACGAGGGCAAAATCGCGCTGTCGGACATTCTTTTGAAAATCCGCAAAACGGGTTATACCGCCGCGCCTTACGATGCGCAAAAAGTCGAGGCGCAGGCGCAGAAAGAGCGCAAACAGTTTATCGTCAGGCTGGCGGTGGCAGGTTTGGGCATGATGCAGACGATGATGTTTGCCGTGCCGACTTATCTTTACGGCGGCGACATTGAGCCGCTGTTTTTGGAAATCCTGCACTGGGGCGGCTTTTTGATGGTGCTGCCCGTCGTGTTTTACAGCGCGTTGCCGTTTTACCGCGGCGCATGGCGCGATTGGAAAAACCGCCGAGTCGGCATGGATACGCCGATTGCGATTGCGGTCGTGATGACCTTTGTCGCGGGCATTTACAGCCTTGCTGTTAATACGGGGCAGGGGATGTATTTCGAATCCATCGCCATGCTGCTGTTTTTCCTGTTGGGCGGGCGGTTTATGGAACAAATCGCAAGGCGCAGGGCAGGGGATGCGGCGGAGCGGCTGGTAAAACTCGTTCCCGCGTTCTGCCACCGCCTTCCGTCTTATCCCGACAGCGAGGAAATCGAAGAAGCGGCAGTTGTGCAGCTTCAAACCGGCGATGTGATCGTCGTCAAACCGGGCGAGGTCATTCCTGTGGACGGCACGGTGTTGTCTGGCGAGAGCGAAGTGGACGAAGCCATGCTGACGGGCGAGAGCTTGCCTGTTGTCAAAAGGTCGTCTGAAAACGTTACCGCAGGCACGCTCAATACGGGCAGCCCGCTTGTTATCCGAACCGACCGCACCGGCAACAACACGCGCCTGTCACACATCGTCAAACTGCTCGACCGCGCGCTCGCCCAAAAACCGCGCGCCGCCGAGCTTGCCGAGAAATACGCCTCCAGCTTCGTGTTTGGCGAGCTGCTGCTTGCTATCCCTGTCTTTATTGGCTGGACATGGTATGCCGACGCGCAAACCGCCTTGTGGATTACCGTCGCGCTGCTCGTTATCACTTGCCCTTGCGCACTCTCGCTTGCCACACCGACCGCGCTTGCCGCCTCCACAGGCGCGCTTGCAGACGAAGGCGTGTTAATCAGCGGCAAACAAAGCCTCGAAACGCTCGCCCAAATCGACGACGTCGTGTTCGACAAAACCGGCACGCTGACCAAAGGACAACTTTCCGTCAGCCGAATCATCAACTTAGGTCGTCTGAAAACAGAAGAAGCGCTCGCCGCCGCACAAGCCCTGGAGCAACAATCCGAACACCCCATCGCCCGTGCCATCTTGAACCACACGCTTTCAGACGACCCCATTCCTGCGCCCGAATACACAGTCTCCCAACGCGTCAACCGCATCGGGCAAGGCGTCAGTGCGCAAATGACTTATAAAGACGAAACCCAAGTTTGGGCATTGGGACGCGCCGATTTCGTCGCCGGAATAGCCGGCGTGTTGCCTGACCAAGCCGCCAACATCGAACACGCAGGCAGCATGGTGTTCCTCGGCAACCAAAGCGGTTTCCAAGCCGTCTTCCTGCTCGAAGACCAAATCAAAGACAGCGCCGCCACCATGCTCGACACCCTCAAACAACAAGGCATCCGCACCCACCTGCTCAGCGGCGACCGCACCAATGCCGTTGCACAAGTCGCGCAGACACTCGGTTTAGACACCTACCGCGCCGAAGCCACGCCCGAAGACAAACTCGCCTACGTTGAAGACTTGCAGAAACAGGGCAGAAAAGTTTTGATGGTCGGCGACGGCATCAATGACGCCCCCGTCCTCGCCCAAGCCGACGTATCCGCTGCCGTCGCAGCAGGCGCCGATGTCGCACGCGACGGCGCCGATTTGGTCTTACTCAACGACGATTTGAACATCCTACCCGCCACCGTCGCCCAAGCCCGCCGCACACGCGAAATCATCCGCCAAAACCTCGCCTGGGCAAGCGCATACAACATCATCGCCGTCCCGCTTGCCGTCCTGGGCTACGTCAAACCCTGGATCGCCGCATTGGGCATGAGCCTCAGCTCGCTGTTTGTCGTGGGCAATGCGTTGAGGCTGTTGAAGAAGAGGAAATAGGTAGTGTAGAGAAGGGAAAGGTCGTCTGAAAAATCGGATTTTGGGTTTTCAGACGACGTTTTTATTTGAGTTTTTAAAGATAGATTGGGCGGTGTTTTTCGTGGGAAAAGCCCACGCTACGGGGGCGTTATTAATTGAGTTCAGGAGAAAAGGTCGTCTGAAACCTTTGATTTGATAGTGGATTGGGGTGAAAATTGGATATCGCAGAATATTCAGCAATTTTTGTTGAGGTTTGCCCCAGCCTACGCTTGCTTTCAATTATAGGTTAACCATTGAAATAATCTAGAATTGAAATTAATATATCATTCTCAACTTAATTTTTTAAGGAGCTAAATTTATGCCAAACTTTGAGGTTCGGGAAATAGAAACGGTTAATGATTTGCCGCAACAACATTCTAGATATCAAGTTTCTAATCCTGATAATAGAAGCGAACTATCGCATATGGAAGGTGGTGACACAATTGTTGTTGTATATAGTACAGAGAATGGTGAGCGTGCGTATCTATATGATCATATTCAATTTAATGGACAATATTTAAATTCAATGCAAGATGATAATATTGTTATTGTTTATAAAATTCAAACTTATCCATAATAAATTGACAAGCAGGCTGGGTTTAACCTGACTCAATCATCTTACATATTGATTTTGTGCCACCCAGCCTACTTAAAAGGTCGTCTGAAAACCTAAATCCGTTTTCAGACGACCTTTGCTTTTCACCAACTTTATTGTCCGCGTAAGAACAGTGCGTCCAGTTCTTTCAGCGTCAGTTTCACCCAGGTCGGGCGGCCGTGGTTGCATTGGTTGCTGCGCGGGGTGTTTTCCATGTCGCGCAGGAGAGCGTTCATTTCGGGCAGGGTGAGCTGGCGGCCGGCGCGGACGGAGCCGTGGCAGGACATGGTGGCGAGGATGTGGTTTTCGTGTTCTTCGATGGTTTGGCTGCTGCCGACTTGGGCGAGTTCGCCCAAGACGTCTTTGGCGAGCGAGACGACATCGGCTTTTCCAAGCATGGCGGGGACGGCGCGGACGGCGAGGGTGTTGCTGCCCATGTCGGACAGTTCCAGCCCAAAGCCTGCCAGCGTGTCGGCATGGTCGGCGAGGGCGGCACATTCTTCGTGGGACGCGGCGAAGGTAACGGGGATGAGCAGGCGTTGGCTTTGCAGGTTGCCGTTTTCCTGCCGCTGGCGTTTCATTTTTTCGTAGTTGACGCGCTCGGCGGCGGCGTGCATGTCGATGAGCAGCAGGCTGTCTTCGGCTTGGGCGAGGATGTAGATACCTAATAATTGGGCGATGGCGAAGCCGAGCGGCGGCAGTTCGGGTTTGGGGTCGTCTGAAAAGGCGTGTACGGGGATTTCAGACGACGTGGCGGACGTATTGCCGAAGCGGGCTTGTTCGAATTGTGCCAACTCGATATCGGCTTCATCGGCTGCGGTGTTTTTGAAGAGTTCGGCGTAGGTGTTGAGGGCGGCGCGGCTTTCGCGCAGGGACAGGCTGCGTTGCTGCGGCGCGCGTGCTGCCTGATAGGGCATGGGGGCGGTTTTGCCTGAACCGAAGGCGTTGCGCGGTTCGGAAGCGTGTGTGCTTGGTGCAGCGGCGAAAATGTTTTCAGACGACGCGGTCGGGTTTGGGTGGAACCCGCTAGGCTCGTTTTCAGACGACGTTGCCGCGGGACGGATGCCTGTGATTTCGTGCAACACTTCGCCTGCGTTGCCGACGCTTTCGGTCAAGTCGGCGCGAGTGTCGGCGAGGGCTTTGTTGAGGGTGTGGAACACGAGTTGGTGTACCTGCTGGCTGTCGCGGAAGCGGATTTCGGTTTTGGTGGGGTGGACGTTGACGTCCACGGCTTCGGGCGGCAGGTCGAGGAAGAGGACGAAGGCGGGGGTGAGGGCGTTGTGCAATACGTCGCGGTATGCCTGTTTGACGGCGTGGAGCATGACTTTGTCGCGCACGAAGCGGTGGTTGACGAAGCAGTATTGTTTGTCGGTTTTGCCTTTGGCGAAGGTGGGTTTGGCGATGGCGCCGTAGAGCCGCAGCGCGCCGTTGCCGCTGTCGATTTCTAAGGATGCCGCCTGAAAGTCTTCGCCGACGATGGCGGCTATGCGTTCGTGCAGGCTTTGGGCGGGGAGTTTGAACACTTGTTTGCCGTCGCGCTTGAGCGAGAAGGCGATGTGCGGATGCGCCAGTGCGAGGCGTTCGAGCATGGTGGCGCAGTGGGCGTATTCGGTGTTTTCGGATTTGAGGAACTTGCGCCGCGCAGGGGTGTTGAAGAAGAGTTCGGCAGCTTCGATGGTGGTACCGACGGGGTGGGCGGCGGCGGTTGGGCTGCTGAGTTTGCCGTCTTCGGCTTTGACTTGGGTCGCGTGCGCGCTGCCGTCTTGGCGGCTGGTCAGGGTCAGGCGGCTGACAGAGGCGATGCTTGCTAAGCCTTCGCCGCGAAAACCCATGCTGGCGACGTGTTCCAAATCGTTTAAGGTTTTGATTTTGCTGGTGGCGTGGCGGTGGAGCGCGAGTTCGATGTCGTCGGGGTGGATGCCGCCGCCGTTGTCGCTGACGCGGATGAGGCGGATGCCGCCGCCCGCCAACTCGACTTCAATCGCCGTTGCGCCTGCGTCTATGCTGTTTTCGACGATTTCTTTCAGGGCGTTGGCGGGGCGTTCGACCACTTCGCCGGCGGCGATTTGGTTGACGAGGTGGTCGGGCAGGGCGGCGATTCGGGACATGGGTTTCTTCCGTTTTCAAACTGGCGGGTATTATAGCAAAAGGTCGTCTGAAAACCGGAATCGGGATTTCAGACGACCTTTTGAAATTTAACTGCCGTTTTACAGGATACTTGTAGCCTTACTTTGTCTTATTTGAGATTCTCCAACAATTTTTCCCCATCAGTAATCTGAGATAATGTTTGGGCAAAAGGAAAAGAACGTCCCAAAATGGATTTAACCTGTCTTGCTTTGATTGGATTTTGACTTAAATCGACAAAATGTTCTAGTTTTTGAAAAAATGTTTTATTATCAACACCATAATGATGTGTTGTCTCTACGATTCCTGTTGCTTGACCATATGCAACAATTCCTTGTCCGGAGGCGTATAGGAATACATAGTCTCCTTTTTTAATCCGACAGATTTTTTCTTTGTAGCCATCTTCAAATGCAGCAGCTACTTGGTTTGTCATCATGAAATTATGGTCTTCCAGGTCGTTGGCACTATTAGTATTTAATAAGAAATATCGTGTTGTAGTTGAATTATCAAATTCTTCGTCTTTTTGTTTGTCAATCATTCGTTTGTTCTCCCAGTCTTGAATAATGAATTCTTGAATTAAATCATTGATGATGTCTTGGCGGGTTGTTTCCCAAGCATCAGCAAGCTCTTGCAAAATCAAATCATCTTTAATGGATAAACGTAAACTCAACGTAATCTTATTTTGATTTCGTTGGTTATATATTTCTGTGCGGCGGTCGATATAGCTATTGGACATAATTATATCCTTTTGTTTTTAGAGTTAAATAAAATATTAGGAGGAGAATATCCTTTTTGATGATGAGCATTATGTTATATTTGTATTTTAAATACAATAAAAATTACTCTTAAATTATTCTTAATTTATTATATTATTGTTTTTATTTAGAATAAAATATAATAATAACTTTTATGGGAGGTTTTAGCTGAATCAGGTAATTTATATCAAAAGGTCGTCTGAAAACCGGAATCGGGATTTCAGACGACCTTTTGATAAGACGGGCGGTTTATTTGTTTTCTGCTTCTTCAAAGCCGACGACTTCCAAGCCGAAGCCGGTCAGGCCGGTGAAGGCGGAGGGTTGGCCTAATACGCGCAGTTTGCCGACGTTGAGGCCGGCGAGGATTTGCGCGCCGATGCCGTAGCTTTTGCTGTCCCATTTGTAGGCTTGGTTGGCGCCTTTGGGCAGGGTGCGGTCGAGCAGGGTGGCGCCGTCTTCGGTGCGGTGCAGGAGGATGACGACGCCGCTGTCGGCTTGCTGGATGCGCTCAAGGGCTTTGGGCAGCGACCAGGAATGGCGCGGGTTGGCTTGGATGAAGTCCATGACGCTGAAGGGTTCGTGTACGCGGACGAGGGTCTCGGTGTCGGCGGTGGGCTTGCCTTTAACGAGGGCAAGGTGGGTTTCGCCGGAGAGTTTGTCGACGTAAACGTGTTGCTGGAATTCGCCCCACGGGGTTTGTACGGGGGCGTTGCCCATGTCTTCGAGCAGACTTTCGGTGCGGCTGCGGTATTCGATAAGGTCGGTAATCGTGCCGATTTTGAGGTTGTGTTCTTCGGCGAACTTCATCAGTTCGGGCATACGCGCCATGGTGCCGTCGTCGTTGATGATTTCGCAGATGACGGCGGCGGGGATGAGTCCGTTCATTTGTGCCAAATCGACGCCGGCTTCGGTGTGTCCGGCGCGTACTAGGACGCCGCCTTTTTGCGCACGCAGGGGGAAGATGTGGCCGGGTTGGACGATGTCTTCGGGTTTGGCGGTCGGGGAAACAGCGGTTTGGATGGTCAGGGCGCGGTCGGCGGCGGAAATGCCGGTGGTGATGCCTTGCGCCGCTTCGATGGAAACGGTGAAGTTGGTGCCGTATTGCGCGCCGTTTTTCTGGGTCATCATGGGCAGTCCAAGCCGCTCGACCATGCTGCCTTCCATCGGCAGGCAAACCAGTCCGCGCGCGTGTTTGATCATGAAGTTGATGGCTTCGGGGGTGACGAACTGCGCCGCCATCAGCAAATCGCCTTCGTTTTCGCGGTCTTCCGCGTCGGTGATGATGACCATTTTGCCGGCTTTGATGTCGGCGAGGATTTCGGGGATGGAGGAAATGTGGGGCATGGTGCGTCTTTCTTGATGGTCGGGTTGGGCTGTGGCGTGTTCTTGATCCAGCCACATGGCGGGCATTTGCGCCGCCTGTTCGATTTTGCGGGCTTTTTTCTCGCCGAAGGATTTGTTTTTCAGAAGGGCGGACAATTCGCCTTGGTTGATGGCGATGGCTTCGGCAAAACGGGTTTGCTGGCCGCAGTATTTGTCCGCTATCCATTGCCGCAGGTTGCGGCGGCGCAGGTCGGTAGTGTTCATGATGTGTGGTGTGGCTGAAAGGATGTAGGCGATTGTAGTCTTGTCTTTACCAAAAGGCAAACTGTGTTTGAAGGCGGGTTTTTATTACTTTTTGGTAATGTTTTGATAGGAGGTCGTCTGAAAAACAAAAATGGCGTTTTCAGACGACCTTTGCTTGAAATCTGAACATTTGAAAGAATATGGGCGTTATAGTGGATTAAAATAAAAATGAGACAAGGCGGCAACGCCCGCCGTGTACGGGTAGTACATAAGGGCGTTGGCAACGCCGTATCATTGCAATTTTAATCCACTATAAGTTTAACGCAACCGAAAAGGGTCTAACCTGATGAAAATGGTTTACCGATTGATTTTAATATTTATTTTTTGCACACTCGCAGCGGCGGGCGGCTGGTTTTATGCCCAGCACCGCAACGACAATGCCCATGAAGCGATTTCGCGCGAAGGCGTTTTGATGCAGATTAAGCAGATGAACCGCTTGGAAAGCACGGCTTTTTACATCGACACCATCATCCGAACCGAGAAAAAAGGCGACTGGCGCAGATTGTGGCAGGACTCGCAAAGCGGTCTGTTTATCGTGCGCGGCAAGGTGTTGGCGGGCTTGGATTTGGACAAGCTTCACGCCGACAACGTCAATATCGTGGACGGAAAAGTCCTCATCAGCCTGCCGCCCGTAGAAATCCTCAGCGTCGATTTGGAAAATATCGAGGTGTACGACATCCAAACCGGCTCGTTCAACCTTTTGCCCGTGGATAAGGCAGTGTTCAAAACCGTGCAGGACGAAGCCAAAAAACAAGTCCTCGCCAGCGCGTGCAAAGCCCAGATTTTGGATCACGCCAACCGCCAGGCGCAAACGCAGCTTGAAAACCTGTTTGCCCTGACGCAGACGCAGGTATCGGTTTATCCGGCGGCAGTGGGGCAGTGTAAATAGCGGCAGCGCAAAACAAGGCTTAAGCGCCGAGTACAAACAAGGTCGTCTGAAAACGAAAGTAGCGGGTTCGCCAAATCGTTTTCAGACGACCTTTTGTTCAGCGTCGATACGCTTCACATCAAGCGCGCGCGTGCATCATCCAAGCGTTAAAGATAGTCGCCGATATTCGGGCTTCTGCCGAACACGGCTTCATGCGCCTGACTGATGGTCAGCCGGTTAAACATCAGCCGCTGGGTTTGGTCGCCGTCGATAATTCTTACCCTGCCTTCCAATTTCGGTGCGTCGTGGTGGAAAGTGTTTTTAAACGCAAGCCAGCGGTCGGTTTGCAGGTGGACGACAGCAAACATATCGTGCGAAATATTCACGCCGACGCTGATGAGTTTCGGTGAAGCCTGAAGGCAGAAACTGCTATCGCCGAACAGGCACAGCCCCTCGTTTTCGGCATAGCGGAACAGCTCGATTTTCACCGCATCGGGTTCGGCGAATATGGTGCAAAACAGCCGCTCAAACAGCGACGGCTGCGCCACGCCTTCGCTCAACATGCCGTAAAGCCCCGCCAGCCAATCGACATAGCCGAGAAACGAAAAACGGTAGTTTTGCATGATGGCTTCGATGCGGCTCGGATCGCGCTTACTGATCAGGCGCACAAACTCAAACCCGACCTCCGGCAGCCGCGCCCGAACGGCCTCATGCAGGCGGTGGGCAAACAGGTTTTTATGGTTGTGCGGATTGCGCAGGATGCCGAGGAATTTCAGCCGCAATATCCGCCACAATGCGTCGGAAACTTTGACCGTATCGGTTTCGCCCGTTTTCAGACGGCATTCGGGCAGCGTGCGCAGATGGTTGCAGGCTTCTTCGTAGCCGCTTTCGTGGCGGTTGAACCAGCTTTCCAAATTGTACTGGTTGGCGGTGTTTTCGACGAAAGTCAGCGTGTAGAGGTTTTTCGCCGCCAAATTGCCGATGATGTTGACACTCGCCGCCGTACCGCGATTTTCGTTCCCGCCGCGAACCTTGTCGCCTGAGCGGGAGCGTCGGGCGGCAGCCGGTTCGCGGAACATGGACAAAGGCAGTTTGTAAACATTCTGATTCTGCGGGCTGACCTGCGGATTATGCGCGTGCTGCCGCTGCTCGGTCTGGGCGATATAGTGGTGTTCCTTGGTCGGATTCGCCGTCAACAGCGCATAAGGCTTTTCGCCGCATTCGGAAAATTCGCAATCACTGAGAATAAAGGCTTGTCGGGTCATGGTGTCGGAGGAGGCCGTCTGAATGTGCCGATTATAGTTGATGGGGAGCTAAGGGGGATTATACGGAATGATGGCGGCGGGTTTGGTCTTTATACGCAAAAGGACGCAAAAAGGTCGTCTGAAAACTGATAGAGCGGGTTCGCTAAATCATTTTCAGACGACCTTACTAATTGAATGTTTGCCTATGGCTCTTCAAAGCTTATTAAGCTTAATTCTTGAGGGCTAAGTTTTTTAACTAAATCTGGGTAGAAATTTAACATCCCCTGTATGGCGGAAATAAGGTAACTTTCAGAGATAGTTAAAGCTAATATTGAATATTCAACTTCTACATTGGTTTTAACTCCAGTTCCTCTATCAAGAAAAATCAAATGATAGAAACCCATAGGGAAGGAATGTGTATTTGAGGAAAGTAGTTTATAAAACGCTTTAAAAATGCTTTTGCTTCTTCCGCTACGTTCTTCAATCTCTTCTCGGCTTATCAAAAAAGCATTATCTCCTCTCAAATACTTTTGTTTTTGTTTGTCAGGAAGTTTTTGGAAGAATGTATCATTTTCAATCTGTCCCATAATTACATCAAAACATTGCTTTTCTTTTTTATGTTCTGTATCCGTTTTAAATTGTGGTAGCTGGTGTTCATTTATGTAGCTGAGTAGTTTTTTTCTAGAATAAAAGTCATGTAAGTTAAATATGTTTCTTCTTGTTTGATATTCCTCTTTTGGAATATTATCAAAACATAAATAATATAATGTATGGAAACATTCCATTAAATTTCTGGTTAAACTAAACGTAGAAGCATAATCCCAATGTTCAGGAAAAAATTTTTCAGGAATATCGTGGTCTGTTAGTTTTTGAATAGAAAGGGAAATAACACACATTCGAGTAAATAAAACAGAAGCCCAGAACATTTTATCTTCCTCTGATTCTCTTCCAGCCCCCATTCTTGAAATTTTACAGGCTAATTTAACGGTACGTTTGAAGCTTTTAAATGCTGTTTTGAAATTTCGTTCACCTGTGGTTGTATTCATTTTTTATCCCTAATGCTAAATTGAACAGGACATTTTAACTGTCGTCATTCCTGTACAGATGGGAATGATGGCAGCTAACTAACGTAAGAGAAGATTTAAAGGTCGTCTGAAAACGAATATAGCGGAATCCGCTAAATCGTTTTCAGACGACCTTTTCTTTAAAGCCGAATCAAATCAGCCTGCCGGTTAACCCAAAGCCTTCCTTGCTCCGGCGAAGAGGCGGTACCAGCCGGACAGTTCCGTCCAGTCTTCCGGTTTCCAGCTCATTTGCGCGGCGCGGTATACGCGTTCGGGGTGGGGCATCATGATGGTAACGCGGCCGTCGGTGTTGGTAACGCCGGCGATGCCTTGCGGCGAGCCGTTGGGGTTAAGCGGGTAGGTTTGGGTGACTTGGTTTTGTCCGTCGACGTATTGCAGCGCGATGCCGAGGCCGTCTGAAATTTTGCCGCCGTGAAGTGCGAAGTCGGCGCGGCCTTCGCCGTGGCTGACGACGACGGGCAGGCTGGAGCCTTGCATTTCGTTCAGGATCAGGGAGGCTGATTTGGGGACGTGAACCATGCTCAGGCGCGCTTCGAACTGTTCGCTCAGGTTGCGTTTGAACTTCGGCCAGCCTGCCGTGCCGGGGATGATTTCGGCGAGGTTGCTGACCATTTGGCAGCCGTTGCACACGCCCAATGTCAGCGTGTCCGGGTCGGCGAAGAATGCGGCGAACTGGTCGCGCAAGGCGGGATGGAACAGGATGGATTTCGCCCAGCCTTCGCCTGCACCGAGTACGTCGCCGTAGCTGAAGCCGCCACACGCCGCCAGCATTTTGAAGTCGGCAAGGTGGACGCGGCCTGCCATCAGGTCGGACATATGCACGTCGTAGGCATCGAATCCGGCGCGGGTGAAGGCGGCGGCCATTTCGATTTGCCCGTTCACGCCTTGTTCGCGCAGGATGGCGATTTTGGGTTTCGCGCCGCTGTTGACGAAAGGCGCGGCGATGTCTTCGTCTACATCAAACTTCACGTCGGCAAACAATGCGCTGCGTTCGTTGTCGCCAATCAGGGCGAACTCGCTGTCGGCGCAGGCGGGGTTGTCGCGCAGTTTTTGGATGGCGTGGCTGGTTTCCTGCCATGCGCGTTGCAGGTCGGCGCGGTTTTGTTCCAACACGATACCTGCCTGATTGCGGATAACGATTTTTTCGTCAGTACCGATGGTGGCAACGGTATGCAAGGGCAGTGCCGCTGCTTTGAACAAGGCTTCTGCTGCCGCGACATCTTGTTTGGCGATTTGGATCACTGCGCCCAGTTCTTCATTGAACAATGCGCGGATGCTGGCTTCGTTGACGTCGGCTTGGTTGGCAACCAATGAAGTCAAATCCACATTCAACCCGCAACGCCCCGCAAACGCCATCTCCGCCAGCGTGGCAAACAAGCCGCCGTCGCTGCGGTCGTGATACGCCAAGAGTTTGTCTTCGGCGACAAGCTGCTGAATCACGCTGTAAAACGCTTTCAGACGACCTGTATCGTCCAAATCGGGCGCGTCGCCGCTCATATTGTTGTACACCTGACCGAACGCGGAGCCGCCCATACGCGCTTTGCCGAAGCCCAAATCGATAAACAGCAATACGCTGTCTTCGACGTTTTTCAATTCGGGCGTAACAGTTTTGCGCACGTCTTTGACAGGTGCGAACGCGGAGATAATCAGGCTCAACGGCGAGACGACGGATTTTTTCTCTTCGCCGTCCTGCCATACGGTTTTCATCGACAGGCTGTCTTTGCCCACGGGGATGCTCAAATCCAATGCCTGACAGGCTTGGGAGACGGCTTCGACGGTGCGGTAGAGCTTTTCGTCTTCGCCCTCATTGCCGCACGCCGCCATCCAGTTGGCGGAAAGCTTGATGTTGCCGATGTCGCCGATGTTGACCGCCGCGATGTTGGTGATGGCTTCGCCGACGCACATTCTGCCCGAGGCGGGTGCGTCAAACAGGGCGACGGTCGGTTTTTCGCCCATGCTCATCGCTTCGCCGCGATAGGTGTTGAAGCCCATCATGGTAACGGCGCAGTCGGCTACGGGGGTTTGGTATTTGCCGACCATTTGGTCGCGGTGGGTCATGCCGCCGACGCTGCGGTCGCCGATGGTAATCAGGAAGTTTTTAGCGGCTACGGTAGGCAGACGCAAAATGCGGTAGGCGGCTTCGGTGATGTCGATATTGCCCGCGTTAAACGGTTTTTCAGACGACCTCACGGTTTTGTCGCTGCGCGTAGTTTTGGGCGGTTTGCCGAGCAAAACGTTCAGCGGCAAATCGACGGGGTTGTTGGAGAACAAATCGTCGCGCACTTTCAAATGGCCGTCGTCAGTCGCCGTGCCGACCACGGCAAACGGGCAGCGTTCGCGTTCGCAGATGGCGCGGAAGGTGTCCAAATCTTTTTCCAAAATCGACAACACATAACGCTCTTGCGATTCGTTGCACCAGATTTGCAGCGGGTTGAGGCCGTGTTCTTCCAGCGGCACTTCGCGCAGCTTGAATACCGCGCCGCGTCTGGCATCGTTGACGAGTTCGGGGAAGGCGTTGGACAGGCCGCCCGCGCCGACGTCGTGGATGGAGATAATCGGGTTTTTGTCGCCAAGCTGCCAGCAGCGGTCGATCACTTCCTGCGCGCGGCGTTCGATTTCGGGGTTGCCGCGTTGTACGGAGTTGAAGTCCAAAGAGGCGTCGTTTGTACCGGTATTCATCGAAGAAGCCGCGCCGCCGCCCAAGCCGATAAGCATACCCGGGCCGCCCAGTTGAATCAGCAACGCGCCTTCGGGGATTTCGTCTTTATGCGTCTGCTGCGCCTGAATACTGCCCAAGCCGCCGGCAATCATAATCGGTTTGTGGTAGCCGCGAACTTGACCGTCGAATTTTTCTTCAAAGGTACGGAAGTAGCCCAAGAGGTTTGGGCGGCCGAATTCGTTGTTGAACGCCGCGCCGCCGATGGGACCTTCAATCATGATGTCCAGCGGCGAGGAAATGTGTTCCGGCTTGCCGTAGTCTTGTTCCCAAGGCTGTTTGAGGTCGGGGATGTTGAGGTTGGACACGGTAAAGCCGGTCAAGCCCGCTTTCGGACGCGAACCTTTGCCTGTCGCACCTTCGTCGCGGATTTCGCCGCCCGCACCCGTCGCCGCGCCCGCAAACGGCGCGATGGCGGTCGGGTGGTTGTGCGTTTCCACTTTCATGATGATATGCGTGTCTTCTTCGTGGAAACGGTAGCCTTGGTTTTCCGCCGCATTCGGATAGAAACGCTCGATTTTTGCGCCTTCAATCACGGACGAATTGTCTTTATAGGCAACGACCGTGCCTTCGGGATGCGCGTTGTGCGTGTCGCGTATCATGCCGAAGAGCGATTTTGGCTGTTTTTCGCCGTTGAGGATGAAATCGGCGTTGAAGATTTTGTGGCGGCAGTGTTCGCTGTTTGCCTGCGCGAACATCATCAGCTCCACATCGGACGGATTGCGCTGCAAAGCCTGGTAGTTTTCAACCAGATAATCGATTTCGTCGGCGGAGAGTGCCAAACCCATTTCGGTATTGGCTTTAACCAAAGCCTCTTTACCGCCGCCCAAAACATCGACGGTGGAAAAGGTTTCGGATTCGAGATGGTGGAATAATTTGGAGGCCGTCTGAAAATCGGGCAGCACGGATTCGGTCATGCGGTCGTGCAGCAACGCTGCCCATTGCTGTTTCTGTTCATCATTCAGACGACCTTCCAGCCACACCGCCATGCCGCGTTCGATGCGCTCTATGCCTTCCAAACCGCAGTTTTCCGCGATATTGGTCGCCTTGGAAGCCCACGGCGAAATCGTACCCAAACGGGGCGTTACCAAAAATAAATGCAAGCCCTCGCGCGCTTCGGGCGTTTCTTTAACGCTTTGCGCCGCCAACAAGGCTTGCAGTTTTTCGACAGTCGCGGCATCCAGTGCTTTCTCGCTGCCGACGAAATACCAAAATTCGCTTTTCAGTTTCACTTCGGGCAGACCGAGTGCGGCTGCTTTTTGCAAGAGTTTTTCAACACGGAAATCGGAAAGGGCGGTAACGCCGCGCAAGGGCAAAACAACAGACATGATTCAGCTCTCAAATGCGGTTGGGAAAGGCTGTATTATACGCCGAATGGGTCTGGGTTGCTTGGTAATTTGGGTGAAAATGTTGACAATTTTTCAGACGACCTGCGCTGGATGGGGCGGAAGGGTCGTCTGAAAAATCTTGATTGAAACTCGCGCAATACTTTGATTTAAATTGTTTTTATGAAGATTTAAAGCAAGGGATTGCAGGCTAATTTGAAAAAATGATGCCGGGTTGCAGAAAGTTTATTCAAAAAAATTTATCGTTTATTTTTCTGATAAATCGGCATGAGTTCAGGCAGCATTCTACGGATGGCGTTGATGCGCGTCTGATTGGTCGGATGGGTGGACAAAATCGCAATGGACGAGCTGCCTTCAAGTTTGCTCATCTTTTCCCAAACGCTGATGGCAGCCTCCGGATTGTAGCCCGCCTGAGCCATCAAACGTACGCCGCCTGCGTCCGCTTCGCTTTCCTGATGGCGCGAAAAGGGCTTGGAAGCAAGTAAATCCGTGCCCAATCCAACGATATTGGCATCGACCCCTGATGCGCCCGCTAAAATAGAACCTCCCAATCCCGTCAGCACTTGGCCGCCAATCGCTTTTTTGCCATGTTCCAGCAGGGCATGGGTCATCTCGTGACCGATAACGGCGGCGATTTCGTCGTCCGTCAATTTCAAACGCTCAACCATGCCGGTGTACATTGCCATTTTGCCTCCGGGCATTGCCCAGGCGTTCAATTCATTGCCGCGGAAAACATTCATCTGCCAATTGAAAGGTGTGCCGGTTTGGTTGGCCTGGTTGGCATAGGGCTTCAGGCGCTCGAATACGGCTTTGATACGGCGCGAAGTGTGGGAGGTGTTGTCCAAAACGCGCTGCGACTGCGCTTGCTGTACCACTTGCGAATAGTTTTTGGCGGCAGCCTCGTTGAGCGATGCCGTATCGTATCCCACCATATCGGCAACGGAAGTACAGCCGGTCAAAGCCATAATGGCTCCCAGCTGCATCAACTGTTTTTTGTATAGTGGATTAACTTTAAACCAGTACGGCGTTGCCTCGCCTTGCCGTACTATCTGTACTGTCTGCGGCTTCGTCGCCTTGTCCTGATTTAAATTTAATCCACTATATATTTGTTTGTTCGGCATTTGCATCTCCTAATATTGTTAAAATCAAGATTCTTCAATCGGATTGCATGCGGTATTTCTGCACATCATATAAAAAATGCCGCCTGATTTTCAGACGGCATAACAAATATTTTAAGAGCGGCGCTGCAACATCCAAGATTCGATCTTACGCGCGTCGTTGACTCGGGTTGTCGAAGTCGGCGAGTTCAGCAATACGATGGTAATCGGTTGGTTTTGGACGTTTGCCTTAACCACCATCGAGCGTCCTGCTTCGCGGATATAACCGGTTTTCTGAAGCTCGATGTTCCAGCTGCCTTCGCGGACGAGGGCGTTGGAGTTTTTATAGTTTTGGCGGCCGTTTGCCGTCCAAACCGAGCCATAGTTGGAGGTTGTGTTTTTGCGGATAAGCGGATATTTGCTCGCTGCGGCGACCATGCGGTTCAAATCGTTGGCGGTTGATACGTTTTGGAAATTCAGACCGGTAGGTTCGTAGAAACGGCTGCTGTGCATGCCCAGGCTTTGCGCTTTGGCATTCATGGCGGCAACAAACGCCGACATACCGCCCGGATAGGTGCGGCCCAGCGCGTGTGTTGCGCGGTTTTCGCTGCTCATCAGGCTCAGGTGCAACAATTCGCCGCGCGTCAGCGTCGTGCCGACGGCAAGGCGGCTGCCTGTACCTTTCAGGCGGTCGATTTCGTCGGAGGTAATGGTAATGCGTTCGTTCATATCCAAACGTGCGTCCAAGACGACCATCGCGCTCATCAGTTTGGAAATGGACGCGATCGGCATCACGCGGTCTGCGTTTTTCTGATAGAGGATTTCGCCTGTTTTGTTGTTAAAAATCAGGGCGGACTGCGATGTCAAAAGCGGCCCCGCCATCATCGCCTGAGCCTCGATTTTTTGTGCGTGGCTTAATGCGAAAGCTTCCATCGGGTCATTTTGGGTTGGAAAATTCTGTTCCAAAAATTGACCCAAAACGTCCATATCGTCTGCAGCGGCAGGGGCGGCGGCGACAGTCAACGCCATACCCAAACAGGCTGCACTCAGTGTTTTATAAAATTTCATAACCGACATACTTCAACCAGTAGAATTTAAGACAATTGAATTATTAAAGAGGATATTTTGCTTAAAATACAACAAAATGTAAAGTTTAATATGGCTTTTTTGCGTTTGTTTGCATCTTTTTCCCAAATTGGAAACAATCTTAAGGATGGGAAATTGTGGCGTGTTGCCATGCGTCGGAGGGTCGTCTGAAAACCTTACGCCCAACAGCTTGCCATACGGTATTTGATAAACCTTAAGATACTGATTATACTTACCGACTTTGCCGAAAACCGTTCCCGCAACATTCGGATGACGGTTTGCCGATATTGCTTGAAAACAGAAGATAAATTATGACTGAAGAAAAACGCTCCTGCTCGTTTTGCGGAAAATCCGAGCATGAAGTCAAAAACCTGATTGAAGGCGAAAACGCTTTTATCTGTAACGAATGTGTAGAAACTTGCGGCGTAATGCTGCAAAGTTCAGACGACCTCTCCACAGAGAAATCTGCAACGGATGCGTCCCATCCGAACAACAAGCTGCCCACGCCCGCCGAAATCGTCGCCAACCTCAACGATCACGTTATCGGTCAGGAACAAGCCAAAAAAGCCTTGGCGGTTTCGGTGTACAACCATTACAAACGCCTGCGCCATCCCAAAGCCAACGGCAACGTCGAATTGTCGAAATCTAATATCCTGCTTATCGGTCCGACCGGTTCGGGTAAAACCCTGTTGGCGCAGTCTTTGGCGCGCAAACTGGACGTGCCGTTCGTGATGGCGGACGCGACCACGCTGACTGAAGCGGGTTATGTCGGTGAAGACGTCGAACAAATCATTACCAAGCTTTTGGGTAAATGCGATTTCGATGTTGAAAAAGCCCAACGCGGAATCGTCTATATTGATGAAATCGACAAAATCTCCCGCAAAAGCGACAACCCGTCGATTACCCGCGACGTATCCGGCGAAGGCGTGCAACAAGCCTTGCTGAAACTGATTGAAGGTACGGTTGCCAGCGTTCCGCCCCAAGGTGGCCGCAAACATCCGAATCAGGAATTTATCAACGTCGATACGACGAACATCCTGTTTATCTGCGGCGGCGCGTTTGCAGGCTTGGAAAAAGTCATCCGTCAGCGTACTGAAAAAGGTGGTATCGGTTTCGGCGCGTCCGTTCACAGTAAGGACGAAAATGCCGACATTACCGGATTGTTTGAAATCGTTGAGCCTGAAGACTTGATTAAATTCGGTTTAATTCCCGAGTTAATCGGCCGTCTGCCCGTTATCGCCACGCTGGCGGAATTGGATGAAGACGCATTGGTCAACATTTTGACCGAGCCGAAAAATGCCTTGGTGAAACAATATCAAACCCTGTTCGGCATGGAAAATGTCGAATTGGAATTTGAAGAAGAAGCCTTGCGCAGCATCGCCCGTCAGGCAATGGAACGCAAAACCGGCGCGCGCGGCCTGCGCTCCATCGTTGAACGCTGCCTCTTGGATACCATGTATCAACTGCCTGATTTGAAAGGCGTGACCAAAGTTGTCATCGGTAAAAACGTCATTGAGAAAGGCGAACAGCCCAAGCTCCTGCGTGAAGACGGAAGCGAATATCAGGCAAACGCTCGGTAAAAGAACGAACCGGTCATTCCGATAAAACATAAAAGGTCGTCTGAAACCCTGTTTTCAGACGACCTTTTCGTATTTTTCAAGATAATTCGTTTCAATAGCAAACACCTATTACATCCGATAACATAAATATTCCAATTTTTGCCAAACTGGTCTATGATACCTAAAAGGATTGTTTACAATTCTTTGATTGCAAATCATTTGCAACGGATAGAAGAAAAACAGAAAAAAGGAACAAAGAGATGTTAGAAGCCTATCGCAAAGCCGCCGCCGAGCGTGCTGCCCTCGGTATCCCGCCCCTCCCTTTGAACGCGCAGCAAACCGCCGATTTGGTCGAGCTGCTGAAAAACCCGCCCGCAGGCGAAGGCGAGTTCTTGGTCGAATTGCTTGCCCACCGTGTTCCGCCCGGTGTGGACGATGCCGCCAAAGTCAAAGCCTCATTCCTAGCTGCCGTTGCCGAAGGCAGCGCATCCAGCCCGCTGGTTTCCCCCGAATATGCGACCGAACTTTTAGGTACGATGCTCGGCGGTTACAACATCCACGCCTTAATCGAACTCTTGGACAACGACAAACTCGCGCCAATCGCTGCCAAAGGTTTGAAACATACGCTTCTGATGTTCGATTCTTTCCACGATGTTCAGGAAAAAGCCGAAAAAGGCAATAAATACGCGCAGGAGGTTTTGCAATCTTGGGCGGATGCCGAATGGTTCACCTCACGCGCCAAAGTTCCCGAAAAAATCACCGTTACCGTCTTCAAAGTTGACGGCGAAACCAATACAGACGACCTCTCTCCCGCGCCCGACGCATGGAGCCGTCCCGATATTCCGCTGCACGCGCTGGCGATGCTGAAAAACCCGCGCGACGGCATCACGCCCGACAAACCGGGCGAAGTCGGTCCGATTAAACTGTTGGAAGAACTCAAAGCCAAAGGTCATCCCGTTGCCTATGTCGGCGATGTGGTCGGTACCGGTTCTTCACGCAAATCCGCAACCAACTCCGTCATTTGGCATACCGGCGAAGATATTCCATTCGTACCGAACAAACGCTTCGGCGGCGTATGTTTGGGCGGAAAAATCGCGCCGATTTTCTTCAATACTCAGGAAGACTCCGGCGCGCTGCCGATTGAAGTCGATGTTTCCGCGCTGAAAATGGGCGATGTCGTCGATATTCTGCCTTATGAAGGTAAAATCGTGAAAAACGGCGAAACCGTTGCCGAGTTCAGCCTGAAATCTCAAGTATTGCTGGACGAAGTGCAAGCCGGCGGCCGTATCAACCTGATTATCGGCCGCGGTCTGACCGCCAAAGCGCGCGAAGCGTTGAAACTGCCTGCCTCTACCGAGTTCCGCCTGCCTCAAGCACCTGCCGAAAGCAAAGCCGGTTTCACATTGGCACAAAAAATGGTCGGTCGCGCCTGCGGTCTGCCCGAAGGACAAGGCGTCCGTCCGGGTACTTATTGCGAACCGCGCATGACGACGGTCGGCTCGCAAGACACTACCGGCCCGATGACCCGCGACGAGTTGAAAGACTTGGCTTGTTTGGGCTTCTCCGCTGATATGGTAATGCAGTCTTTCTGCCACACCGCGGCTTATCCGAAACCTGTCGATGTGAAAACCCATAAAGAACTGCCAGCCTTTATTTCTACCCGTGGCGGCGTGGCTCTGCGTCCGGGCGACGGCGTGATCCACTCATGGCTCAACCGCCTGCTGCTGCCCGATACTGTTGGCACCGGCGGCGACAGCCACACCCGTTTCCCTATCGGTATTTCCTTCCCCGCAGGCTCCGGCCTGGTTGCTTTCGCAGCAGCCACTGGCGTGATGCCGCTCGATATGCCTGAGTCTGTATTGGTACGTTTCAGCGGCAAGCTGCAACCGGGCGTAACCCTGCGCGATTTGGTAAACGCCATTCCGCTTTACGCGATTAAACAAGGTTTGCTGACCGTTGCCAAAGCAGGCAAGAAAAACATCTTCTCCGGCCGCATCCTCGAAATCGAAGGCCTGCCTGATTTGAAAGTGGAACAAGCTTTTGAATTGACCGACGCGTCTGCCGAACGCTCCGCCGCCGGCTGTACCGTGAAGCTCAACAAAGAGCCGATTATCGAGTACATGAAATCCAACGTCGTGTTGATGAAAAACATGATTGCCGACGGCTATCAAGACCCGCGCACTTTGGAACGCCGCATCAAAGCCATGGAAGCATGGTTGGCAAACCCCGAATTGCTCGAAGCGGATAAAGATGCCGAATACGCCGCCGTGATTGAAATCAACATGGACGACATTAAAGAACCGATTATCGCCTGCCCGAACGACCCGGACGACGTATGCTTCATGTCCGAACGTTCCGGCACCAAAATCGACGAAGTGTTCATCGGTTCGTGCATGACCAACATCGGCCACTTCCGCGCAGCCTCCAAACTCTTGGAAGGCAAGTCCGACATCCCCGTCCGCCTGTGGATGGCGCCGCCGACCAAAATGGACGCGAAAGAGTTGTCCGACGAAGGCCACTACGGCGTACTTGGCCGCGCCGGCGCGCGTATGGAAATGCCGGGTTGTTCGCTGTGTATGGGTAACCAAGCCCAAGTACACGAAGGCGCAACCGTCATGTCCACTTCCACCCGCAACTTCCCGAACCGCTTGGGTAAAAACACCTTCGTTTATCTCGGTTCGGCAGAATTGGCGGCGATTTGCTCCAAACTGGGCAAAATCCCGACCGTTGAAGAATACCAAGCCAATATCGGCATCATCAACGAACAGGGCGACCAAATCTACCGCTACATGAACTTCAACGAAATCGACAGCTACAACGAAGTAGCCGAGACCGTGAATGTTTAATGGGTAGGTAAAACCGTTTCAGACGACCCCTCAGAGGCTAAACCTGTGAGGTCGTCTGAAAACAAAAAAACAGAACAGTTTTCGCTGTTCTGTTTTTTTATAGTGGATTAACTTTAAATCAGGACAAGACGACGAAGCCACAGACAGTACAGATAGTACGGCAAGGCGAGGCAACGCCGTACTGGTTTAAAGTTAATCCACTATATTCTTGAGCTTAACGCCGCTCCTGCCTGCGTATCAGCCAAACGGCGAGCAGGGCGAAGGCTATGGTGGGTAGTGCGCCGGCGAGGAAGGGTGGGACGCCGTAGAGTTGGCTGGTAAAGCCGAAGAGCCGTCCGGCGAAGTGGAACAGTAAGCCGAGGCAGATGCCGCCGAAGAGCTTCAAACCCATATTGCCGTGGCGGGTGGTTTGCGGGGTGAAGGCGAAGGCGACGAGTGCCATCACCCATGCGGCGACGGGGTAAACCAATTTGCGCCACCAGGCGATGGCGTAGATCTGGGTGTTTTGGTTGTTGTTTTCGAGGTGGCTAATGTAGGTGGTCAGTTCGCCGACGGACATTTGGTCGGGTTTGACGAGCAATACGTCCATCAGGTTGCGTTTGACGGCGATCGGCCAGTTTTCTTCGGCGGCAGTCGAGACTTCGACTTTGTCTTCGCTAAGCGTGCTGCGGCGGATGTTTTTCAACTGCCAACTGCCGTCGTTGTTTAAAACGGCGGACTCGGCTTCTGTTGCCTGCGTCAGTTCGTTTTTGTCGTTGCGCTCCCAAATTTTGATGCCCAAAAGCGTATGGTCGGGCAACATTTCGCGCACGTTGATAATGCTGTTTTTTTCTTTGAGCCAAAGCCCGGTATTGCCGGTGCTGATTTTACCGTTGATGGCGGCGGATTTGATGTTTTCGGCTTTTTGGCTGAGGACGGGGGCAATCCATTCGCCGAGCGCGGCGGTGGCGATGGCGAAAATCAGTCCGAACTGCGACAGGATCAGCAGCAGTTTTTTGGTGCTCATGCCGCTTGCTTTGATGACGGTCAGTTCGCTGCCGGCGGCAAGTTGGCTGAGGGAGACGAGTCCGCCGATGAGGACGGCGAGGGGCATGAGTTCGTAGGCGCGCGCGGGCATCTGCATGAGGACGTATTGCGCCATGGTTGCGCCGTTATAGCTGCCTTTGCCCAAGTCGCCGACTTCGTTGATGATCTCGAAAAAGCTGTACAGGGCGAGGAAGGCCAGGAGGGCGTAAACCGCCATAACCGCCATTTGGCGGATGATGTAACGTGAAATCAGGTTCATTTTCCGCCTTTCAATGTCAGACTTTTGCCAACCGCCCGCCAGAAGGGCTGGCTGGGCATGCTGCGGACGCGCAGGAGTACGACGGCGATGGCGAACATGATGATGTGCATGGGCAGCAGCCCGAGCCAGAAATGGATTTTGCCGTCTTCCACGGCATTGCGCAGGAAGGTCAGTCCGTTTTGGTAAATCAGGAAAAGCCCGATGGCGACGAGGATGTTGTAGGTGTGGCCGCTGCGCGGGTTGAAATAGGAAAGCGGCACGGCAAGCAGGCAGAGCAGGAGGACGCTGACGGTCAGCGAGATACGCCACATCAATTCCGCCTGATGTTGCGGGTTGCTGCTGCCGATGAGCTGCGATGTCGGGATGGTGCGGCGGTGGGAAACGGGGTCGATGAGTTTGGGCGTGGTGCTGATAATCAGGCTGAGGTTTTGGAAGGAAACGCGGTTGTAGTCGGCTTTGCCGGGCGTGCCGCTGTAACGGTAGCCATTGCGCAGGTCGAGCGTGCGCTTGTTGTCGTTCAGTGAGAAATTGCCTTCTTTGGCGAAGATAATGTTGTCGTTGCCGTTTTTATCCTGTTCGCGCAGGAACAGGTTTTTCATGATGCCCGATTCGGTGTCGAAGGTTTCGACGAAGTAAACCCTGCCGTTGCGCTTGCCCAGGCTGTTGAACTCGCCTGCTTCCACCATGGACAATTCTTGTTTCTGCTTGAGGATTTCGGCGTATTCGCGGCTGCGCAGTTCCGCCCACGGCATCACCCAAAGCTGCATGACGGCAATCAGGATGGCAAACGGTACGGCAAACTGCATGACGGGGCGTATCCATTGCCTCAACGCCAGCCCGCAGGAGAGCCAGACCGACATTTCGCTGTCGCGCCAGTAGCGGGTCAATACGGTCAGCGTGCTGATGAACGCAGTCAAAACCAGCAAAAGCGGCGTCATGCCGATAACCCAGAAACCGACCAATGCCAACACAGCATCGATGGCGACGCGCCCGTCGGCGGCACGGCCGAGCAGGTTGATTGCCTGAGTGGAGACCAACACCGCCAAGAGGACGACGAAAATGCCGACGGCGGTAAAAGAGAGTTCTTTGATGAAGTTTCTTTGATAAATCATAGAATCGCGGCTAGGAGCGGTAGCGGTTCGGCGCAGGCGGATTGTCTGCGCAAGGTTTCAGACGACCTCTCAAATGGAGTACAATCTTTCCAACCGTTTTCAGACGACCTTTTAATGCAAAGGGTCGTCTGAAACTACCCGAAACCATCTCAATCAGGAGAATAAACGTGGAATTTAGCACAAAAGCCGGAACCTTGCAGCCGCAACAGGCAGGCGCGCAGTTATTTGTCTGCACCGAAACCGCACAATTAAACCACCCGACCGCCCTTGCCCTTTTGTCTTCGCTTGAAGAAGGTCAAACTTTTGCCGACACCAAAATCCCGACGGACAACGGTTTGCAGGCAGTCGCCGTCGTCCGCCTCGACAAAATCGACCGCGCCGCGCTGAACAAGGTCGCTGCCGAAGCCGCCAAATGGGCGCAAAATCAGGAAACGGTTAATGCGGACATCCATGCCTTCGATGAAGCGCAAGCTGCCGCCGTTGCCGAAGCCTTTGCCATCGCGTTCGGCAACGCCGCCTACCGTTTCGACCGCTACAAAAAAGAAGCCAAGCCCGCCAAATTCGCACAAGCCGTGTTCCACACCGCACACGAAGCCGCCGTCAAAGAAGCCCTGCGCGTCGCCGAAGCGCAGGTTTACGGACAAAGCCTCTGCCGCGATTTGGGCAATGCCGCGCCCAACGAATGCACGCCCGAATTTTTAGCGCGCACCGCCAAAGCCGAAGCCGAAAAACTGGGCGCACACGCCAAAATCATCGAAAAAGACTACATCAAAGAAAACATGGGTTCGTTCTGGTCGGTCGCCAAAGGCAGCGTGGAAGATCCCTATCTGATTGAATTGAGCTACTTCGGCGCGGCCGACAAAGAGACCGCCCCCGTCGTCTTGGTCGGCAAAGGCATCACCTTCGACACCGGCGGCATCTCCCTCAAACCCGGTCTGAACATGGATGAAATGAAGTTTGACATGTGCGGCGCGGCAACCGTCATCAGCACCTTCTGCGCCGCCGTCAAACTGCAACTGCCGATCAACCTTATCGCCGTCGTCGCCACCTGCGAAAACATGCCTTCCGGCGCGGCAAACAAACCGGGCGACGTCGTGAAAAGCATGAAAGGCCTGACGATTGAAGTGTTGAACACCGATGCCGAAGGCCGTCTGATTTTGTGCGACGCGCTCACTTACGCCGAGCAGTTCAAGCCTAAAGCCGTCATCGACGTCGCCACCCTGACCGGCGCGTGCATCATCGCCTTGGGACATGACGTCAGCGGCGTGATGGGCAACAATCAGGATTTGGTCGACAGCCTGCTGGCCGCTTCACGCAACGTGGACGACAAAGCATGGCAACTGCCGCTCTTTGAAACCTACAAAGACCAGCTCAAATCCAACTTCGCCGACATCCCCAATATCGGCACGCCCGGCGCAGGCACGATTACCGCCGCCACCTTCCTGTCTTACTTCACCGAAGACTACCCGTGGGCGCACCTCGACATCGCGGGTACGGCATGGAAATCCGGCAGCGAAAAAGGCGCGACCGGCCGCCCCGTTCCCTTGTTGCTGAACTATCTGCGCAACGTGAAATAAGCCTGGACGCCTGCAGGGTAAAGCAACCGACCCCGCAGGTCGTCTGAAAACGGGACTGTATCAACTAATGAAGGCTGTCCGAAAACAAATAGAGTTTGGTAATTCAATTATGCAGCGTTGTTGTTCATCGTCCAGCAGTCGGTAATCTTACCGTCTTTGATTTTCAAGAAATCCGTACCGACTTTGACGGCGGTTTGGTTGCCGAACGTAGCGGTTACACGCCAATAGGCGGAAATTGTGTCGCCGTCGCGGAACGGACCGAGTACGATTTCATAATGCAAATCTGCTTTAGCACGAATGGTAGCTATCCAAGCCTTTGCACTGGCTATGTCAATTACGGGCGCGGGTGGTGGAGTGGAATCAGCGGTCAGATGTGCTTTGAAGTTGTTTGACAGCAGTTCATCGGCAATGTTGAGATTGCCATTCCACATCTGTGTCCATGCAGTATAGATTTTTTGTGTTTCGGTCATGTTTTTGTCTCTTAACGGTGTTGGGTAATAAGGAAAATCCTGTGCTGAAAAGCTGGGAAATGATGCTATGCAATCTTACCTGTCGTCAATATTGATACGAAAACTGTCTGAATGCAGCCTGCGCTTTATCTGCCCCAAAAAAACAAACGGAGAACCATGATGAAACCGCTATTTGCCGCATTGTCCGTCGCCTTTCTGCTCGGCACTGGCGTCAGCGTCCACGCCGCGGAACAGGCTAAACCTACCGACCGCAGCGTCCAAGTGTACAAAAAAGCCGATTTGGCGGAGTGGAACCGCGAAAACGCAGCCGGAGGCAAAGGCCCGCTGCTCGGCCGCTTCGCCTTCAACCGCCACCAGACCGCCGCACAAGACGCGTTCAGGGAAATCGGCTGGCTGACCCTGCCGCCGGGCGCATCCATCGGCGAACACAAACACACCGACAACGAAGACGTTTACATCATCGTATCGGGCAAAGGCGTGTTTACCGACAGCACGGGCAAACAGACCCAAGTCGGCGCCGGCGACATTACCATCGCCCGCCCCGGTCAGTCCCATGCGCTGAAAAACACCGGCAAAGAACCGCTGGTCTTCCTTGACCTGATTGCCGAAACCGCCGCCGCCCAAGCTGCCAAATAGCAGTCATCAAACCGACAAGGTCGTCTGAAAACCATATTGCGTTTTCAGACGACCTTTTTTGCTGTTTAGGCAACATGATGCTTTCCAAACAAACGGGGAGGGGCGCGCGCTGCCGCTGTTTCCGTCTTTTTTATCATTTTCAAGATATTGGGTTTCAGACGACCTTTGGTTTTCGCTGTTTGTATGGGCTTGGGTTTGGCTGTTTTGCCGCACCAAATGCGATTCGCTTCTTGAATTCTTGTCATATTAATGATGTAATGTTATATAATAACAATTTATTTGAAATATGACGGGAAACCTAAAATGACACAAGCCACGCTTAAACCTATTGTTTTATCTATTCTTTTAATCAGCTCCCCCATCCTTGCCCACGCGCATGAAACCGAGCAGACGGTGGACTTGGAAACGGTCAACGTCGTCGGCAAAAGCCATCCGCGCGCCACTTCGGGGCTGCTGCACAGTTCGACTGCCTCCGACAAAATCATCGCCGGCGATACTTTGCGGCAAAAAGCCGTCAATCTCGGCGACGCGCTCAACGGCGTGCCGGGCGTCCATGCTTCGCAATACGGCGGTGGCGCGTCTGCGCCTGTGATACGCGGGCAGACGGGCAGGCGGATTAAAGTGTTGAACCATCACGGCGAAACGGGCGACATGGCGGATTTCTCGCCCGACCATGCCCTGATGGTGGACACCGCCTTGTCGCAACAGGTCGAAATCCTGCGCGGGCCGGTAACGCTGTTGTACAGCTCGGGCAATGTGGCGGGTTTGGTAGATGTTGCCGACGGAAAAATCCCTGAAAAAATGCCTGAAAACGGCGTATCGGGCGAACTGGGGCTGCGCTTGAGCAGCGGCAATTTGGAAAAACTCACGTCCGGCGGCATCAATGTCGGACTGGGCAAAAACTTCGTGTTGCACACGGAAGGACTGTACCGCAAATCGGGCGACTACGCCGTACCGCGTTACCGCAAAGGAGAGGGTCGTCTGAAACGCCTGCCCGACAGCCATGCCGATTCGCAAACTGGCAGCATCGGGCTGTCTTGGGTAGGCGAAAAAGGCTTTATCGGCGCGGCGTACAGCGACCGTCGCGACCAATACGGCCTGCCTGCCCACAGCCACGAATACGATGATTGCCACGCCGACATCATCTGGCAAAAGAGTTTGATTAACAAACGCTATTTGCAGCTTTATCCGCACTTGCTGACCGAAGAAGACATCGATTACGACAATCCGGGCTTGAGCTGCGGCTTCCACGACGACGATAATGCACACGCGCATACCCACAGCGGCAGACCGTGGATAGACCTGCGCAACAAACGCTATGAAATCCGCGCCGAATGGAAGCAGCCGCTCCCCGGTTTCGAAGCCTTGCGCGTGCATCTGAACCGCAACGACTACCGCCACGACGAAAAAGCGGGCGATGCGGTGGAAAACTTCTTTAAAAACAAAACGCAAAATGCCCGCATCGAATTGCGCCACCTGCCCATAGGTCGTCTGAAAGGCAGTTGGGGCGTGCAATACCTCACCCAAAAATCCAGCGCGCTTTCCGCCATTCCCGAAACCGTCCAACAGCCGATGTTGATCGACAACGATGTGCATCATTACAGCTTTTTCGGCGTAGAACAGGCAAATTGGGACAACTTCTCGCTTGAAGGCGGCGTGCGCGTGGAAAAACAAAAAGCCGCCATTCAGTACGACAAAGCCCTGATTGATCGGGAAAACTACTACAACCAACCCTTGCCCGACCTCGGCGCGCACCGCCAAACCGCCCGCTCGTTCGCGCTTTCCGGCAACTGGTATTTCACGCCACAACACAAACTCAGCCTGACCGCCTCCCATCAGGAACGCCTGCCGTCAACGCAAGAGCTGTACGCACACGGCAAACACGTTGCCACCAACACCTTTGAAGTCGGCAACAAACACCTCAACAAAGAGCGTTCCAACAACATCGAACTCGCGCTGGGCTACGAAGGCGACCGCTGGCAATACAATCTGGCACTCTACCGCAACCGCTTCGGCAACTACATCTACGCCCAAACCTTAAACGACGGACGCGGCCCCAAATCCATCGAAGACGACAGCGAAATGAAGCTCGTGCGCTACAACCAATCCGGCGCCGACTTCTACGGCGCGGAAGGCGAAATCTACTTCAAGCCCACGCCGCGCTACCGCATCGGACTTTCCGGCGACTACGTCAGAGGTCGTCTGAAAAACCTTCCGTCGCTGCCCGGTAGGGAAGACGCCTACGGCAACCGCCCACTTATTGCCCAAGCTGACCAAAACGCCCCGCGCGTTCCCGCCGCGCGACTCGGTTTCCACCTGAATGCCGCGCTGACCGACCACATCGATGCCCATCTCGACTACTATCGCGTGTTCGCCCAAAACAAACTCGCCCGCTACGAAACGCGCACGCCCGGACACCATATGCTCAACCTCGGCGCAAACTACCGCCGCCGCACCGGCTACGGCGAGTGGAATTGGTACGTCAAAGCCGACAACCTGCTCAACCAGTCCGTTTACGCCCACAGCAGCTTCCTGTCCGACACCCCGCAAATGGGACGCAGCTTCACCGGCGGCGTGAACTTTAAGTTTTAAGCGAGACGGATTTCTGGCGAAACCTTAAATGTGTTCAGAGGCAGCCGTTAGGTTTGCTTTTGGGATGTCGGGTTTCGCAGGAATGTGAGAAAGGTCGTCTGAAAAACCATATTGCGTTTTCAGACGACCTTTGAGTTTGTATAGTGGATTAACTTTAAATCAGGACAAGGCGACGAAGCCGCAGACAGTACAG
>CAUSDA010000022.1:0-32837 GCA_963529965.1 uncultured Neisseria sp. | reverse complement strand
TCTCTTTGAGCTAAGGCGAGGCAACGCCGTACTGGTTTAAAGTTAAGCCACTATATTTTTACGCTTAAAGAGGTCGTTTGATGAGAAACCCGTAGCCGTTACCGAGCGATAATCACGCTCTAGGGCGCGACGACGGGCGGCGGATAGCCGTGTGCGTCAATTTCAGACGAGGCGAGCCACGGGGTATGGACGAGGTTGACGGGTAGATGCGCCAACTCGGGGATGTGGCGGCGGACGAATGTGCCGTCCGGGTCAAGCCGGCGGGCGGTTTGGATAATATCGATGGAACACCTGCGGGCATTGCGGGCGGCGGTTTGCCAGTTGCCTTCGTTCAACGCGGGGTCAAAATCGGTTTGCTGCGCGGCGAACCAAGCGATGCCGTGTTCGGACGGCTGATGTAGGATGCCACACAAAAATTCTGCCGCCAGGGAGCGTAGGGCCGGATGCAGCCAGCCGCTCGATTTCAGGCTGCGCATGGCGGCATCGATGAGCGGAAAACCTGTTTCCCCCCGCCGCCAGCGTTCCATCAGGTCGTCTGAAAACGGCGCAGATTCGGCAGCAGATTCAGGCTCGATGCGGGCGCGGTGGTAAGCAAGCTGCTGATAGAAATCGCGCTGAATCAAGTTGTCCAACCAAGCATCCGCACCCTGCCCTGCGGCTTCAATCGCCAACACGCGCGGCGAAATGCAGCCTGCGCTCAAATACGCGCTCAAGCGGCTGGTGCCTTTTCTGGCGGGAAAATCCTTCATAATCGGATAAAACTCGATATTTTCTTCAAACTGCCGCCATTTTTTGTCCGCCTCATCTTCGCCGCCGCGCTGTGCGGAAACCATGTCCTGCTGCCCGTTCCACGCTGGGAATGACGGCATTTCAACAGAGGTCGTCTGAAAAATTTCAGCGCGTCCGCCTCCCGCATCCCGCCCGCCGAACCGCTGCCGAAACAAAGCCAGCCACGCTTCTTTATAATGCGGGAAGTCGGTATAAGGCGCGCCGTGACTGCCCATGATTTCTGCCTTGGCGAATATGGCACGGTCGTTAACACGCTCGAACGCAACGCTTTGTTCATCCAAAATCCGCCAAATGCGGTTATCTTGCCCGATTTCAGACGACGTATAGGCTTCGTCTGCAATTACAGTCTGAACATTCAACCGCGTCGCCAAAGCAGGCAATTCTTCCACACGGTTCACCACATACAAAGCCACGCCGCGCGCCGCCAGCGATCTATGCAAAGCCGCTGCCGCCTGATAATGAAACCAATCCTGACGCGGATTGGGGATTTCAGACGACCTCCGCGCCACCCACACGCCTGCCACAGGCAATCCCCGCTTCACGGCGGCGGACAACGCGGCGTTGTCGCGTATGCGCAGGTTGCGGCGGAACCAGACCAATGTATGTGCTTGCATGGCGATGTCGTCTGAAAGGGATAAGGCGTTTGATTTTAGCAGAAATTTTACAGCCAGAAGAAGGAGGAGGAATACGGGAAAGTCGTCTGAAAATCTAGGGCATGCTATTCGCAAAAGCTGTTTACTGTTTCAAACTGCGCGATACTCCCTATTCCAAACCTGCCCTAAACCCTGCTCTCCTACTCTGCTCAAATAATCGGCAAACCGCAGGCTCATTGTTCTACCCCATCCTATCGCTCAAAAATGCCAAACATCACGCACGCTTTCAGACGACCCCTCATCGCCCCATCTCCCAACATTGCCGTTCGTCATACCGTATCCTATCCCTTCCTTATTTCCGTTATATTCCGTCATTTTGTAAATCTGAAGGTCGTCTAAAAATATGTTGGGCAAACTGGATACTTGGCTGATAGAACACCCAAAACGGGATGATTTGCACGGCTGGCGGCGTTTTGCGGTCGAATTCTGGTTTTTCGGACTGAAAGAAGCGCGCGCCTGTTTGTTTGCAGGTCTGTTTTTCATCGCCATGTTCCTGATTCCGAAAACAGGCTGGCTGGGGATTTCGCGCTATGACCTACTGCTGATTTTTGCAGTCTCCGTGCAGGCTGCGATGCTGTATTTCAAGCTGGAAACGTGGGACGAAGTGAAATCGATTACGCTTTTTCACTTGGTGGGCTTTGCTTTGGAGTGGTTCAAAACATCGGGCGACATCCAGTCTTGGAGCTATCCGGACGAGGCGTACACCAAAATCGGCGGCGTGCCGCTGTTTGCGGGCTTTATGTATGCGGCGGTCGGCAGCTACATCATTCAGGCTTGGCGGCTCTTTAATATCAGAATCAAAAGCCATCCGCCGTATTGGTTGAGCACATTGTGCGCGCTGGCAATTTACGTCAATTTTTTCACTCATCACTATCTCGGCGACTACCGCTGGTATCTCGCCGCATTCGCACTAGGGCTGTATGCGCGGACAACGGTTTTATACACGCCCTATGATACTACCCGAAAAATGCCGCTGCTGCTGGCGTTCGTCCTCATCGGTTTTTTCATTTGGCTGGCGGAAAACTTAGGGACTTTGTTCGGCGTTTGGCGTTATCCCAACCAAATCGGCGCATGGGCATCGGTGCATATCAGCAAATGGAGTTCGTGGGCCTTGCTGGTGATGATGACGTTTACCATCGTGGCGAATTTAAAACACGTCAAACACACCATCAGCGTTTCTAAAGACTAAGGGATACCGTCAGACGAATACTGATTTCCACACGGTCAATCGTCAGAGCATGCCGTATTACCCCCCTTCCCCTTTTCAGACGACCCTCATCCCATTAAACTAAACCTCCATATTTAAAGCCCATTCAACGGAGAAATCATGAATCAAAAAATCAAAGCCGGCATCGTCGGCGCAACAGGCTACACCGGCGTAGAACTGCTCCGCCTACTCAGCACGCACCCCAATGTCGAAGTAACCGCCATTACCAGCAGGAGCGAAGCGGGCATTGCCATTGCCGATTACTTTCCCAGTTTGCGCGGCATTTACGACTTAACTTTCCAAACGCCGGACCAAGCCCGACTGGATCAATGTGACGTCGTGTTTTTTGCCACGCCCAACGGCGTCGCCATGAAGGAAGCACCCGCACTCCTGAACCAAAACGTCCGTATCGTCGACCTATCCGCCGACTTCCGCATCCAAGACATCCCGACATGGGAACAATGGTACGGTATGCGCCACGCCAGTCCCGATATTATCCCGCAAGCCGTATACGGATTAAGCGAAATGAACCGCGACGCCATTGCCAACGCACGCATCGTCGCCAACCCCGGCTGCTATCCCACCTGCGTTTCACTGCCCTTATTGCCTTTGTTGCAACAAGGTCGTCTGAAAGCACACATGCCATTGATTGCCGACTGCAAATCCGGCGTCTCCGGCGCAGGGCGCAAAGGCAACATCGGTTCACTCTTCTGCGAAGCGGGCGACAATTTCAAAGCATACGGTATTGGCGGACACCGCCACCTTCCCGAAATCAAACAAACCATTCAAACATTGCAGGCAGACATCGCCGATGGTTTTATCTTCACTCCGCACCTCACGCCCATGATACGCGGTATGCACGCAACCCTTTACCTGCATCTTGAGGACGGTTGCCATCCTGAAGAGATACTTCGCGAATACTATCGGGACAGCCCCTTTGTCGACATCCTTCCTGCCGGTTCCACACCAGAAACACGCAGCGTCCGCGGAGCCAATTTGTGCCGCATCAGCATCCAGCAAGCGCCGCAATCGAATCTTTGGATTGCCTTGTCCATCATCGATAATTTAGTGAAAGGCGCAGCAGGACAAGCCATTCAAAACATGAACATCATGTTCGGTTTTGACGAACAGCTCGGTCTGCAAAACGCCCCGCTACTCCCCTGATGTATACAGTCATTCCGAACAAGCGGGATTTTCATCCATCTAAAGGGGTCGTCTGAAAACCACTCACGCCGTTTTCAGACGACCCTCATCAACAACCACAATAGCAAATGCCTTCCAAATCACAAATCTAAAGAATTTCCAGTCGGTGAACTTTAACCACACGGGGCATGCCTACCCTGCCCATCCATTATATAGTGGATTAACTTTAAATCAGGACAAGGCGACGAAGCCGCAGACAGTACAGATAGTACGGAACCGATTCACTTGGTGCTTCAGCACCTTAGAGAATCGTTCTCTTTGAGCTAAGGCGAGGCAACGCCGTAATGGTTTAAAGTTAATCCACTATACAAACTCAAAAATTCCCCGCCTCCAGCTTTAGAGCTTCATAACAGCAGCCTCACAGCCACTCACTCATACACAATACCGGCAACCAATTCTTCTTCATTCAAATTGCCGTACTGCTGCTCCCAATCATGCGAAGCCTCAACCGTATCACACTCGCGCGCAAATACTTGCTGCTGCCCGTTCATATTTTCCAAAACCAAATTATTCAACTGCTCGCACTCTTGTGCCGAAACGCTGATATCAGATTGATGCGCTTGCGAATAGCTGAAAGGAAACGCCAAAAAACCCAATACAAAAGCAGTCAGAACCAACCAAGCATTTTTACGATAACGAGTCATTTTCACAGCCTCCAACAAAATCTAAAACACATTCAAATAAAACATAATTCAGCCTAAAAAATCAGATTAATCAGAATAAAGCATCAAAACTGAGACACAAATTAAAAATAAAAGTATTTTTGAACCGAAATTATTCGATTAATCTAACAATGAGCACATAATACTCAGAAAAAACAAAAACAGCAATACTTTTTCTTAGCCTAACTAATATTTTTCTTACAATTTGATAAAAACTAAGGTAAAATACACATTAAACATTCAAAGTGTATTAAAAATCACACTTAAACCAAAGGAACAACATGGATACCTTTAAAGACAGACTGGCTTTTCTATGGAAAGATGAAGCACGACAAGCCAAAATCGCGGCCGATATCGATATGACCATCGCCGGCTTCAGCCGCATCTGGAACGAGGGCGGATTACCCAAATCCGAAACCCTGAAAAAAATCAAACAGCTCAAAGGATGCAGCATAGACTGGCTTCTGACGGGAGAAGGAGAGCCGTTTCCCAATACCGAGCCGCCCAAAGCCACCGCTTACGACACTTTGGGCAATCCAGTCGATATTGACGAATTTATCTTCGTTCCGCGCTACGACATCCATGCCGCCGCAGGACACGGACAGCTTGTCGGCGATGAAAAACCCATGTTTACCATGGCATTCCGCCGTTACTGGATTGAAAACTACGTTACCCGCGACACCAAAAACCTGTCGGTCATTTCCGTCAAAGGTGATTCTATGGAAGGCGTCCTGAACGACGGGGATACCATCCTCATCAACCGCAGCGAAACCACCCCGCGCGATGGGTTATATGTTCTGCGTATCAATGAAAATCTTTTGGTGAAACGGCTGCAAGTCATACCCGGCGGCATCGTCAACGTCATCTCCGCCAACGAAGCCTATCCGGCCTTTGAAATCGATTTAAACAAAATGACCGAAGATGTTGCCATCATCGGCCGCGTGGAATGGTTTGGACGGATTATCTGATCTGCGTTGTATTCAGACGACCTGAATTCATGTTTTCCTCTTTTTTAACAGGACAGACGGTGTAAAGGCTGTCCGCCTGCCTATTGAAATTTTTCGAGATTGCAGCCATGTAAGCGGTTGACAGATATTGCCGCCCGACCCGCAACACCCTCTTCTTGCTTCAAGAATCCGTTTGCGCGACAATACTGGCAATATTTATATAAAAGGAATCACATCATGTCAGACGAAAGCCCTATCATTTTTACAGAAAGCTGCTGCACCAAAGTAGCTGATTTAATTGCCGAAGAAAACAATCCCGACTTGAAACTGCGCGTATTCGTCAACGGTGGCGGCTGCTCAGGCTTCCAATACGGTTTTACCTTTGACGAAATCAAAAACGATGACGATTTTGAAATCCAAAAAAACGGGCTGACTTTCTTGGTCGATCCGATGAGCTATCAATATTTAGTCGGCGCGGAAATCGACTACACCGAAAGCCTGCAAGGTTCCCAATTCGTTATCCGCAATCCGAATGCGGAGACCACTTGCGGTTGCGGTTCTTCATTTTCCGTCTAATACGCCGTTTTCTAAAAAAGGCCGTCTGTTCACTCAGGCGGCCTTTTAGATTGATATGCTTTCAAAGCAATAACATCTATCTTATAATTCATAGTTCCATTTGGTAATATTCATTAATATACTATAATCGGTCAGAATCGGGCATTTATACTATTTCAGCCGAATAAAATACCCTTTATCCTTCGGCTAAGACAAATAGACGAATAATAATCTATACTTTATAACAAAACCGACACTAAATACCTGCCTCCAAATAACAAAGCAGGATTTTATATCTCATGGGATCACAATGAAGAAACAAGATAAACTTTACGACGTTTATGTTTCTTATCCGCCGGATGTCGATCGCGAGCGCATCAACGCCTGCTTGTACGATAATCTGCCGGAAAAAGAAGCCGAAGATTTGGTTCAAGCGCTTGCCGAACGTCCGCAAGCCATTATTGCCGAGAACTGCACCCAAGACGAACGTGAAAACGCCCAACAATATTTCAATTATTTGGGATTGGATGTCATCGTCCGCCAATCGATGGAATTGGAGCTGGATCTCAGCGGCGAAGAACAGGAAGAAGCGGCTCCTGAAATCCGCCAGTGTCCCGTATGTTTGACCCTGATTGAGGATCACGAGGCGACGGAATGTCCCGTCTGCCATTTCCACCTTGCCAGCGCGACCGAGCAAATCATCCAGCGCAAGCGCATCGAATGGCAGGAACGGGTGGCGTTTGAGCATAAAAAACAAGCGGAAATCGCCCATAAGCTGCAAATTGAAAAAGAGCGTGAAGAAAAACTCCTGCGCAAACAAATCCGCTCGGAACTGGAAAGCAAACTCCGCCAAGAATTGGGTGAAGATCCCCAATTGGCTGCTTTGCAATCCAAAAAGAACACTTATATCCTGATCAGCGTATTGGGTATTCTTGCCATGTTCGGCTTGGTGGCTGCCGGATACCTTGCCGCCAAGTTCCTGTAAAACGGAAATAACGCGATAAAGTCGATTAAGTTTAAATTAGGACAAGGCGGCGAAACCGCAGACAGTACAAATCGTACGAAACCGATTTTTTAAGGTGCTTCAACACTTTAGAAAATGCCTCTCCGCGAGCTGAAGTGAGGGCAACAACCTACCAGTTTAAACTTGATGCACCCTCAATCTGCCTAGCTGCTCAAATAAGATGGATATAACAAAAGGTCGTCTGAAAACTTTTCAGACGACCTTTTCCACATCCGTATCTCAAACGTGATGGATAACCAGCTTCTTGCCCTGATAGTCCAATACGTCCACATCCATATCAAACAAATCTTTAATATTTTCAGCAGTAAAGATGTCATTCGGCGCACCGGTCATGGCGACTTGTCCGTTTTTCATGGCGACGACGTGGTCGGCGTAGGCGGCGGCTTGGTTGATGTCGTGCAGGACGACGACGGTGGTGCGTTTGTGTTCGCGGGTCAGCCGCTGGAGCAGCTGCATGAGGGCGCGGGCGTGGTACATATCGAGGTTGTTGAGCGGTTCGTCCAAGAGGACGTAATCGGTGCTTTGGCAGAAGACCATGGCAATCATGGCGCGTTGGCGTTGTCCGCCGGAGAGTTCGGTCAGGTAGCGGTTGGCGAAGCTGTCCAGTTTGAACTCGGAAAGTGCGTTTTCGACGATGGCGAGGTCTTCGGGGGTTGGCCTGCCTTGGTGGTAGGGGTAACGCCCGAACATGAGCAGATCGCGCACGGTAATGCGGCTCATGACGCTGTTTTCTTGGGTCAGGATGGAGAGCGTTTTTGCCAGCTCGGCGGTGGGCGTGGTCGAAACATCTTTGCCGGCGTAACTGATGCTACCCTGTTCCAGCGGGCGGAGGCGCGCCATGAAGGAGAGGAGCGTGGATTTGCCTGCGCCGTTGGGACCGATGAGCGCAGTGATGCCGCCTTCGGGGATGTCGAGGCTGACGTTGTTGAGGATGGGGTTGCCGCCGATGTGGAAGCTGACGTTGCGGATGGTAATCATGATGGGTGTGATGTGTGGATTTATTTTCAGACGACCTCCGAACATGAGAGGTCGTCTGAAAAGGATGGGCTTCAGATTTCGCGAACGATGACGAATTGGGGATTGTCTGCCAAATCAATCAAGAAGGCTTTGACACGCGCCTGCCAGAGTTCGCCGAAGCGTTTGAGTTCTTCTGCGGTGGCAGCGCCGCTGACGGCTTTAGGCATGATGTCGCGCATTTCGGGGGCGAAGGGCTGCATGGCGGCGTTGAGGCTGACGGCGACGGTTTTGCCGTTATCTTTGCGGCGCAGGATCAGCGTGCCTTCGATGTCGGCATCGAAACTCAACAGGTTGCGGCGGGCGAAGCGTCCTTGCGGGCCGACGCCGCCGAAGCCGGTTTCGGGAGCGGCGCCGGTTAAGAGTTGGACGACGGATGCGGTAACGCCGACCGTGCCTTCGTCGCGCGCGCCCTGCATGGCGGCTTCGATTCCGCCGCGCTGCGGCAGGTCGCTGCCGTAAAGTGCTTTCAGGCCTTTAAGCGTCATGAGGTACGCGCCTGCGACGGTGGGGCAGGAGTGTCCGCACAGGCGGACGGCATCGGCGTAGCGATACTGCATGATGCCCTCCTCTGCAGCGCCGAGAAATTCGGCGAGCGCGTCTTGGACGGTCAGCGTCGGGGCTTGCTCGAAAAATTCGGGAAAGTGTTCTTGAGTCATACGGTATCCTTTTGCTTTAAAGAGGTCGTCTGAATCTGTTTTCAGACGACCTTTGTGCTTATTTCAACAGGGTGCGTTTATCGTTGATAAACATTTCGGCAATTTTACTTGAACCGAACGGGTTGAGGTGGTTGGTATCGAAATACACCGGCAGCCCGTCTATAAGTTTGTCCGCGGGGATGTACTGCATAAAGTCCACCCACTGCACGCCGCGGTGCTGCTTCACGATTTTTTTGACTTCGTCTTCCGACTTGGCGGAATCGCGGATTTCTGCCTTTTTATCCTCTGAAACATAATTGATGTCGATGCCGAGCTTTTGTCTCAGATAATAACGCCTCAACGGCAACTGCCCGTCCATAGGCGTATCGGCCAAAACGTACACTTTTTTGCCCGCCTTCACCAAATCCTCCAGCATTGTGTTGAACCGTTCCAAAAATTCCGGTTTGGCGGTATGGAGGAACCAGCGTTGCGAAATGATGATGACAGGATAGTCTTTGGTTTTTTGTTCGATAAACCTGTTATACGGATTGCAGCGGTCGGCGCGGCGGTCGCTGTCGGGCAGGACGAATCCGAACGCGGTGGCGCAGCTGTTGGACGTGATGACGTCTGCCGACCAGCCTTCTTTTTTGCCGACGATGTCGAGGAACGGGCTCAAATGGGCGGCATGCGAATCGCCGATGACCAAAACTTCAGGTTTTTGGTTTGCCGCGCCGACGGCGCAGTCGGTTTTGGTCAGCGTGTCCGCGCAAATTTTGCTTTCATCGGCCTTGTACAAACTGCTTTCAAACGCGGCGGGTTTGGCGGTCATCAGGTAGGTTGCCGCAGGAATCAGCAGCGCGAAATAAGCCGCCATGCTCCATTTGAATTTCGCCGTCGTAAAATTCTTCGCCTTCCGCGCCGGTGTTTCCACAAAATAATAAGACAATACCGACAACAGCAGCATGATGATGACAGCCAATGCCGATGCGGCAAGCGGAAGCTGGGCGTCCATATAAATGTAGCGCATGAGCGCCAACACCACCCAGTGCCACAAATACAGCGAATACGAAATCAACCCGACAAACACCACCGGCTTGAGGCTCAACAGTTTGGACGTATTGAAACCTTCCTGCATCTGCAATGATTTGCCCGAATAAATCAAACCGCCGACCGCCAGACAGCAAAGCAGCCGTTCGATATTTCCCGCACCGGGCAGGACGCCGTAGGGCAACACCAGCGTGGCGGCGATGACCGCCATCATCAGCCATCCGAACAGCGGCGTACTGGCTTTGTCGTTTTGTTCGGCAGGCGGAATGAAGGCAAAAAGCGAACCGACCAACAGCTCATAAGCGCGCACATGCGGCAGGAAATACGCCTCCATGCCCAAGGTCGGCAACAGCGCGGAAAACAGGCTGATGACAATCAGCAAAAGGATAAACGTCCGCACATTGCGCCGTTTGCTGAGACGGAAAAACAAAATCAGCAACGCGGGGAAAATAAAGTAAAACTGTTCTTCCAACGACAGAGACCAAATGTGCTGCAACGGCTTTTCCGTCGCATCCGCATCAAAATAGCCGCCGCGGCGGGCAAAGAACAGGTTGGCGGCAAACAGCAAGGCATAGACGGCGGATTTGACGTATTGGCGCAAATCGAAAGACAAAAAGAAAATGGCGGCAACGACCGTCGTGCAAAGCAATACACAGGCAAAGACAGGCAAAATGCGTTTGGCGCGGCGTTTGTAAAACTCGAGAAACGAAAAGCTGCCGTCGCGAATCTCGCGGCTGATAATGGTCGTGATCAAATATCCCGACAACACGAAAAACATATCCACACCCAAAAAACCACCCGGCAGCCATTGGGGATCGATATGAAATATGATGACGGATAAAACGGCCAATGCCCGTATCCCGTCCAAATCAGGACGGTATTTCAACACTTTACTCATAGCACGCACCTTGATAGTGATGCTTAATATGAGTAAGAACCCGATATTTAGTTTCATTCACGCCGTCAAATCTAAGGACGTGCAAAACGAAATATCCCGTTTGGAAATAGTGGTTTACGCCATTCGAATTCAGGCTGGGAAAGTTTTCAGACGACCTACCGCTTGCGCTTCAGCACCAAATATAAAAACACCAGCCCGCCCGCAAATTCAACCACTACGCTCAACACCGCCTTCATGCCGAGCAGGTGTTCGAACACGGTTTGCCCGCCGACCAGCAGGATGCCGCCGACGCACACCGTCATCGGCAGCCGCACGCTATGACGCACGCTCGGGGCAAAATGGTTGGCAAGCGCAGCAGCCAGCAGGCCGAAGAAGCTGACCGGCCCGACCACCGCCGTCGCCGTCGCCACCAGCGCGGCAATCCAAAGCAGCAGCCACAAAGTATTGCGCGTGTAGTTTATGCCCAAATTAATCGTTTGGTCGCGTCCCAAAAGATGGACGTCCAGACGGTGCCGTTCGCGCCAAACCACCACCGCGCTCGCCAGCAGAATCAGTGCGCCCACGCCCAAAAGCTCGCTGTGGACCGTATTGAAGTTCGCAAACATATTCGCCTGCGCCGCCGTAAATTCCTCCGGATCAATCATGCGCGTCAGCAGCGAAGAGAGGCTGCGGAACAAAATCCCGAAAATCACGCCGATCAAAATCATGCGCGACAAATCGCGTCCGCCCTGCCGGATGAGCGTGTAAAACAAAAGCAGCGAACCGCCCATCATCATCACCAGCTCAAAGCCGAACTTGCCCGTCAGCGGCAGCGACGTATAGCCCACCCCGCCCAAGGCAAACAGCAAAAGCGTTTGCAAAAACACATACAGCGAATCGAAGCCCAAAATCGAAGGCGTAAGGATCGGGTTGTTCGTCAACGTTTGGAAAAGCTGGGTCGAAACCCCGACCGCATACGCCACCAGCAGCAAAGCCGCCAGCTTGGTCAGCCGCAGCTGCAACACAAAATCCCAATCGCCTTGGATGTTCAAAGTCAGGAACAAAGTGCAACACGCCAGCAGCAAGACAAACGCCGCCCACAGCGGACGGGAAGAACCCTGCATAAACGCAACCTTGTTCGAGCGAAGCGCGCTACGCTTGTTTTCAGACGACATGGGCAGGTTTCCTCAACAAAATCCACAAGAACAACACCGTACCCAACACACCGAACACGGTTGAGACCGGAATCTCAAACGGGAACACAATCACGCGTCCCAAAATATCGCACAAAAGCACCAGCGACGCGCCGAGCAAAGCCACCGCAGGCAGGCTTTGGCGCAGCTTGTCGCCCATCAGGCGGCTGATGATGTTCGGCACGACCAGCCCGATAAACGGAATATTGCCGACCGTTACCAACACCAGCGACGTAATCATCGCAATAATCACCAAGCCTACCCACAACACCACCGTCCGGTTCAGACCCAGATTCACGCTCACCGTCTCGCCCAAGCCCAAAATCGTCAGTTGGTCGGCAATTAAATACGCCGCCAACGCCAAGCCGCCCGTCAGCCACAGCAATTCGTAACGCCCCAACAGCACGCCCGAAAAATCGCCCTGCTGCCACACGCTCAACAACTGCATCATCTCAAACTCATACGCGATAAACGTCGTCACCGCCTCGATAACGCCGCCAAAAATAATCCCCACCAGCGGCACCATCAACTGCGCCGTCGGCGGCAAACGGCGTATCAGCATCATAAACACCAGCATGCCCGCCAACGCCGCCACGGCAGCAAATGCCATATTTACCCTTATGTCGACGTTCGAAAACATCAACCTCATCGCCAACATGCCCAACGCCGCGCTCTGACTCGCCCCCACCATAGACGGCTCGACAAAACGGTTGCGCATCAAAATCTGCATAATCATCCCCGCCACCGCCATCGACGCTCCCGCCAGCACAATCGCAAACGTGCGCGGCAGGCGGCTGACCAGCATCAATTCCGTGCTGTCAGACAATGTCCAGTGAAACACATCCGCCCAGCGGAAATTGCCGACGCCCACCGACAGGCTGACGACAAACAGCACCACCAGCACAAAGCAGTTGATTAAATTTAAAGATAAAGGTTTGACGGACATAAGGGAAAAATAATTCAGATGGAAAAACAAACGCCATAAAGACGATATAGTGGATTAACTTTAAACCGGTACGGCGTTGCCTCGCCTTAGCTCAAAGAGAACGATTCTCTAAGGTGCTGAAGCACCAAGTGAATCGGTTCCGTACTATCTGTACTGTCTGCGGCTTCGTCGCCTTGTCCTGATTTAAAGTTAATCCACTACAACAAGGTCGTCTGAAAACAGACAGGGGCAGTTCGGGCAAAATTCAGACCGGCTTTCGCCCTAAAAAATCGTGCTAACGATACCATTTACTATAAAAATAAACAATATTTGCACAAATAATAACCATTCTTATACACCTCGTCTGAAAACACTTGCCCCATACAAAAAACGCCCCGACAGCCTTTTCAGACGACCTCCCACCCTGCCAACCACCCGCCCATCCCGCACCACTGCCCCGCCCGTCCGAAACGCGTTATACTTCCCAATTAACCGCCCGACCCACCCGCTTCAGGAGAACACCATGCCCGAACAAAACCGCATCCTCTGCCGCGAACTGAGCCTGCTCGCTTTCAATCGCCGCGTTTTGGCGCAGGCGCAGGATGAAAACGTGCCGCTTTTGGAACGTTTGCGGTTTTTGTGTATTGTGTCTTCCAACCTCGACGAATTTTTCGAGGTACGCATGGCGTGGCTTAAACGTGCGCAAAAAATGAATCCGCACGAGCGTTTGGACAACGGCACCACGCCGTCCGAAACCATCGCCGCCGTCGCCGCCGAAGCACACGCGCTGATACAGGAGCAATACCGCCTGTTCAACGAAGTCTTGCAGCCCGAGTTGAGCAAACAAGGCATCCATTTTTACCGCCGCCGCAACTGGACGGCAGGGCAGCAGAAATGGATCGAGCAGTATTTTGACGCCGAACTGTTGCCCATCCTTACCCCCATCGGACTCGACCCGTCGCACCCCTTCCCGCGCCCGCTGAACAAATCGCTCAACTTCGCCGTCGAACTTGAAGGTACGGACGCATTCGGCCGCCCCTCCGGCATGGCGATTGTGCAAGCCCCGCGCATCCTGCCGCGCGTCGTCCCTCTGCCCGCCGAATTGTGCGACGGCGGCAGCGGCTTCGTCTTCCTTTCCTCCATCCTGCACGCCCACGTCGGCAAACTCTTCCCCGGCATGACGGTCAAAGGCTGCCACCAGTTCCGCCTCACCCGCGACAGCGACCTGACCGTCGATGAAGAAGACCTCAAAAACCTGCGCGCCGCCATTCAAAACGAATTGCACGACCGCGAATACGGCGACGGCGTGCGGCTTGAAGTTGCCGACACCTGCCCGCCCCACATCCACGACTTCCTGCTCGCCCAGTTCAAACTCACCCCCGCCGAGCTTTACCAAGTCAAAGGCCCGGTCAACCTCGTGCGCCTCAATGCCGTGCCCGATTTGGTTGAACGTCCCGACCTCAAGTTTCCCGCACGCGGGGCAGGTCGTCTGAAAGCATTGCGCAAGAACGGCTCCATTTTCAAACTGGCGAAACAGTCGCCCATCCTGCTGCACCATCCGTATCAGTCCTTCGACCCCGTCGTCCACATGATACGCGAAGCCGCCGCCGACCCCGCCGTCCTCGCCGTCAAAATGACCATCTACCGCACCGGCAGCAATTCCGAACTCGTCCGCGCCCTGATGAAAGCCGCCCTTGCCGGCAAACAAGTCACCGTCGTCGTCGAACTCATGGCGCGTTTCGACGAAGCCAACAACGTCAACTGGGCGCAACAGCTCGAAAACGCAGGCGCACACGTCGTTTACGGCGTATTCGGCTACAAAATCCACGCCAAAATGGCACTCGTCATCCGCCGCGAAAACGGCGCGCTCAAACGCTACGCCCACCTCGGCACCGGCAACTACCACCAAGGCACATCGCGCATTTACACCGACTTCGGCATCATCACCGCCGACGACCAAATTACCGCCGACGTGAACACCATCTTTATGGAAATCACAGGCTTGGGCAAACCGGGTCGTCTGAACAAGCTCTACCAAAGCCCGTTTACCCTGCACAAAATGGTCATCGACCGCATCGAGCGCGAAATCCAACACGCCAAAGCAGGCAAACCCGCCCGCATCCGCGCCAAAATGAATTCATTGATTGAGCCGAGCGTCATCGACGCCCTCTACCGCGCCAGCAGCGCAGGCGTGCAAATCGACCTCATCGTGCGCGGCATGTGTACCCTGCGCCCCGGCGTGAAAGGCCTGTCCGAAAACATCCGCGTCCGCTCCATCATCGGCAGACAGCTCGAACACTCGCGCGTGTACTGCTTCCACAACAACGGCGCGGACGACACCTTCATCTCCAGCGCCGACTGGATGGGGCGCAATTTCTTCCGCCGCATCGAAGTCGCCACCCCGATTTTCACACCCGAACTCAAAGCCCGCGTCATCCACGAAGGCATCGAAATGGCGCTGCAAGACAACACCCGCGCCTGGCTGATGCAGCCCGACGGCAGCTACATCCGCGCCCGCCCCGAAAACGGCGAACCCGCATTCAGCCTGCAAGAAAGCTTGTGGGAAATGTACGGCAGATAGAGCGCGGCAACACAAAAGGTCGTCTGAAACCGGTTTTCAGACGACCTTTTGGCTTAATGCAATACAGAACTTGCGATTGAATGGGGAATGAAGCAGAAACACTCATTCCGGATCGTCCGTAAACGCATTCGCCCGAAAAATCGGTACAAACGTCAACAGATAAAGCACGAACACGGCGGCAGTCAGAATCGCGGGGACGGTGATGAAGAATATCGGGTTCACGTTCATTAAAACAGCGCGCGAGACGGCGGCGGCGAAGAGGATGGGGACAGCAATGCGGCAGAGTTTGGGATAATCGAGCTTGGTAAAGCCGCTATGCCACAGTCCGGCAGTCAGCCACACCATCATCACACCGCCCATCATGCCGCCGAGGGTAATCAGGTGCAGGGGCGCGGAGGCGGGCAGGTTTTGCAGTTTCGCCGCGCCTGTCCACAGATAACCTGCGGCGGCAAAGAGTTGGAGCAGGTAATAGGTGCGGACGTAGTGTTTGCGCAGGAGTTCGTGATGGTGCAGTTCGCGCAGCTTGGCGAGCAGAATGAAGCCGACGGCGAATGCGGTAAAACCGGCGGTTTGCGCGGGCAGCCAAAGTTCGGCGGCGGCGTGCAGGAGCAGGAAGGTGATGGCGATGTTTTTATAGACGACGTTGGGGATGAATACGGGGTCTTTCAGACGGCATTCTTTGAGGGCTTCCGCGCCTAGAAGGACGCTGACGCGGACGGATACGAACATGACCGCCGCCATGTTCAGATGCACTTGCGCGCGCAACAGGTTCAAATCGCCGCTGACGGCATAGGTCGTCTGAAGAACGGTGAACGCGGCAAGCAGCATCAGCAGGGCGAAATTGTCGGTGTTACGGTCGAGCCAAATCAACCAGGCGCAGAACAGCAGCAACACCAGCCAATAGGCGGCGACGAAAAACGAAGCGGTTTGCGGAGCAAACGGCAACAGGACGGTTGCGGCGAGCAACAGCGCCGCCAAGACGGTGGCGACGGGTTTCAGACGACCTTTATAGCCCGTCCATTCGAGCATGGCGGCAGTCAGGAAACCGCCGTATGCCGCAGGCAGCATGAGTTCCAAGAAGATTTGGCGGTGCAGGACGATAGCACTAGGGCTGATGAAAAACACCAACGCGCCGAGTATGGCAAGCACCGCCGCGCCGACGAAAAACGGCCGCATGGGGTGGGTGAAAAATTTATTCATGACTTGGCTTGATTCTGCATGAAGATGCTTTCTGATATGGATTTATTGGGCGGACAGGGCCGTATCTTTTGCCAAAGAGGCAAGCCTGCGGCTTGCTTACTCTCTCCCTAACCCTCTCCCACGGGGAGAGGGGATTAGGCTGTCGAGTCCGATCATTCTCAGGTTTACCTGCCATCCGATTCCCAATCCTGTGCCCTCTGATTTTCAGAAACCTGATTCCCTCTCCCCGTGGGAGAGGGTTAGGGAGAGGGCAACGAACCGCAAGGTTTGTCAGATACTCAAATGCCCGTATCATTCATATTATTGATATTATTGTTCGAATTGTATGATTTTCAATAATAATAAATAACCCTAAACCAATATAAATAACAGCCATTATCCAACGACTAAACTTCTCTACAATTTCACCAACACCTGAAATATTAGCCAATCTTTGTGCTGTATATACTAAAACAAAAATCAATATTAAAAATACAAGAAGAGTAACTAATAAGTCGACAAGATCTAAAGTCACAAAGTAAGGAACAAAAAGTCCAATATTATCTGCACCACAACTAGCAACTGTAACCAAAGCAACAATACCGACTAATTTTGACAACCCTTTTTCATCCAATTCTTTTTTAGCTCTTTTTTCGCCCTCACAATCGTCGTAAATAGCAACTTTAATACCTAAGTAAATCGGTATTAAACCTAATAAACCCAACACCCATTTTTCCGGAACATAATTCAAAACAAAAGCTAGAAATAAACTAACTAATATTAAAATTACAGAACCTAAATATTGTCCGATATAAATATCTCGATATTCTTTTCTAGTATTTGCTCTAGCAAAAAATACTAATAGTATTACCAACAAATCTACTGCTGTAGCAATATATAAAACAGCAGCAGTAATCACAGTCGAAAACATAAAGCACCTCATAATGAATCCCCTGCCCCTTGGCACCACGGCTTTTTCAAAAACCGAATCGCGTTCGGATAACAGATTCGTATCTTTCGCTAAAGAGGCAAGCGTGCGGCTTGCTTACCCTCTCCCTAGCCCTCTCCCACGGGGAGAGGGAATCGGGCTGCCAAACCCTAACATTTTCAGGTTTACCTGACATCTGATTCCCAATCCTGCACTCTCTGATTTTCAGCAACCTGTTACCCTCTCCCCGTGGGAGAGGGTTAGGGAGAGGGTTAGGGAGAGGGCAACGAACCGCAAGGTTCGTCAGATATTCAAATCCCCTCATTACTCATAATAATGAATCCCTTGAAACTCTCTTGCCACCACAGCCTCTTCAAAAGCCGAATCACGTTCGGACAGCGGCGTGGGCAGGGTAATTACGTTTTGCACGTTCATACCCTTAGTGGAAAGCAGCATGATTTCATGGCTCAGGCGCGCGGCTTCGAATCGGTCGTGCGTCACCAGCATACACGCCATGCCCTGCCGCTCGATTTTTTCCACCAGCATGGCAACCAAAATATCGCGCAAATCGCGATCCAAACCGACAAACGGCTCGTCCAGCAAAGCAAGGTCGCAGCCACACAGCAGCAGGCGCAAAAACGCCACCCGTTTCGCCATGCCGCCGGACAATTCGGTCGGATATTTGTTCAAATCGCCCGCAGTCAGCCCGACTTTCGCCGCCAGCGCGATGATTTCGCCTTCATCGGGTTTGTCCATAAAAATAGCGATATTCTGCATCGCGGTCAAGTTTTCCGGCAGGCGGTTTTCCTGAAACAGAAAACCCGTTTTGCGGAAAGTATTGCGTATCGTGCCTGATTTCGGTGTTTCCAAGCCCGCAATCAACCGCAAAACCGTCGTCTTGCCGCAGCCGCTCGGCCCGAACAAGGCTTTCACTTCGCCATGTTGCAGGTTCAAACTGAAATCGCGCACGATGGGGTCGCGGAGAATTTCAAAACGCACGTTTTCAAGACAGAGCATCATCTCCTCCACGGCATAAACAAAATTTCCAAAGGCTTGGTAATCAGGTATTCAAACAGCGATACAAACACGATGACCAACACCACATAAGCCATCACCGTCGAAGTCTCCAGCATCGCCCTCGCGTCCGCAATCCGCGCGCCCACGCCTTCGCTCGCGCCCAAGAGTTCCGCCATAATCACCACTTTCACCCCCATCGCCACCGCCACGCCGATGCTGGAAATCACATAGCCCGTCAGGTGCGGGATATACAGATAACGGATTTTTTTCAGACGGCCTAATTTGTAAGCGTCAAACAATTCCTCATGCTGCTTGTTCACGCTCGCCATCCCGACCGCCGCACTCGCAAACGTCAGCGGCGCAACCAATACAATGATAGTAAACAACACGCTCGGATTGCCGAAACCGAACCAAAACAACGCCATCACCACCCAAATAATCGGCGGCATCGCCAACAAAATCGTAATCACAGGCTTAAGCAACGCCATCGCCGTCTTAAAACTGCCCGCCACCAGCCCCGCCACCAGTCCCGCTACCAAAGCAACCGAAATGCCCACCACCGACCGCCACAGCGAAATCCCGATTTCGTTTTCCTGAAAATGTTGCAATAAATCCAAAGACTTTTGAAACACCTCCACCGGCGCTGGCAGCATAAACTCACCGAACACAGCGCTGCCCCACGCCCACAACGCCACCACCACCATCGCCACGCTCAGACCGGCAAAGCCGCTCCAAAGGTAGTCGATGATGTAAAACACCGCAGGCTGCGGTTTGCGGATTTTGTCGGTTTTAATCATGGTTTGGGTGTTGGTTGATGGGGATGGTTTGGGGATGGTGGGTCGTCTGAAAAGGAGAGGCTGAGTAGAGTGATAAATCTATTTGCTCAACCTAATAGTTACTCTTTAGTTTAAAATATTATTTAAGTTATATTAAATATAGATGAATACCCTATTATTTCCAATCCTATTTGTATTGCATTTACACGCTCAATGCTATACTCATAATTTAATTTTCTTTCATAGTGTTCATTTTCCATCTCTTCAAGAAACCTTTTGTATAACTTATCATAATTCTCAGAATGATACAGTCCCCAAAATAGTCCTAACTCAACCAATGTCCTGACACAAGATATTTCTTCATTTTTAAACTGTTCTAAATCATCAAAAGAAAATCTATTGTTTATGATATTAACTAGTTTATCTTTTTCAATCTGTAGCTCATAAATATCAGGAAAAATATACCTCTTAAATTCCATATGTTTTTCTATTATCTCAATAACCTGAGAGAACTCTTTGGAACCAATTTTAAATCGTTCTTTAATATCTAACTTTATCAAATCAAATTCATCACTCTGCCAATCTGCACGCTTAGGCAAATTTTTAGCTATATCTTCAATATCCTCTCTATTTAAGTGTTTGGTATATGTACCCGCCTGATATTCATCATGTAAATAAGATATTAACAGATCAAAATCTGTCAGACTTTTAGATAGATCGCTAAATTTTTGATAAAAATTATATAAACCTATTAAAGATCTATCCTCTAAATGTTTCTTAGTGTAATCTTGATTATATGGATATCTAAATGTCTCGCCAGTCAAGTCTATTTCCGAAAAATCATTGATATATGGTTCAATATCTACAATAAATTTGTTCATTCTTGAATCATAAGTTTCAAAGATAATCTCTTTGAAATAACCCCACAAGCTATTAATATTATGAGTCCTAATAAGTTTACCTTCTATATCTTTTTTTAATTTAAAACTGTTAATTTCATAAATTTTTTCCTTAATATATAATTCTATGTAATGCCTTGCTGAAAATAATATTGGATATATAGCTGTATCAACATACCAGTAATTAGCATCCTCTGGAACATCTTTACGACTATTAACTGACTTTAAAACTGATTCAAGCATTACTAGAGTAGCTGCTTGATAGCCATGTATATAAGTTCTAATACCTGGCCAGCCATTATTTCCTACACAGGCATTATAGTGAAAATCATCTTGTTCCTTTTGAAACAAATTAGCAGCATTCATTTTTTATATCCTAAACTTCAGCAAGTTAAATAACTATTTCCCATACAACAACCTTTACATATACTTCACCAATCTATCCCGCTTTCTCAACACCTCAGACTAGCAAATCTACATTAGTAATCGTAGGTTGGGTCATAACCTAACGTTTCAGACAGTTCAACAGTTTTGTTGGGTTTAACAACCCAACCCACGGTTACCACCCGCCGTCATTCCCGCGCAGGCGGGAATCCAGAGGTTTGACGTTGCTGCAATTTTAAAACATTCCTGCAATATCAAAGACTGGATTCCCGCCTGCGCGGGAATGACGGCTTTTTGTGTACTGTTCTAACTATTATCTGATAGGCCGTCTGAAAAAAGTAGGTTGGATACTTATATCCGACAGCCCCTTTTAACCGAAATGTCGGGTTTAAGAATTCGACCTACGCTGCTGACAATGCTCTAATAGGTCGTCTGAAACATGATAAATCAGGCATTCACGCCCCCCTGCCCTTTTCAGACGACCTCTTCTCCTTTTAAGCCAAGAAGAACCCGTTATCCGGCAGCTTGCCGCCCAGAAGTTTCGGGTTGAACTGCATCAGGATTTCGTAAAACTTCAAAATCTCGTTCTTCACTTCACTGCCTTTGGTTACCGTCAGCCGCGCGCCGTCCAAGCCCATGACTAGGGCGGGTTCGGGGGCGGGGAGGTAGTTTTTGCCGATTTTCGCCGCGCTTTGGCGGTTGGCCAGTATCCAGTTGAGCGCGTTTTTCAAATCCTGATGGAAGATGTCGAACTGCGCCTTGTGTGCGTGGAAATATTCTTCGTTGGCGATGATGCCTGCCATCGGAATCAGCGGTTTGGTGTCAAACGCCTGCCCCCATGCCTTTACCAAATCAAAACCGCGCACGACGTTCACGCCCATAGTTTTGCCTTTGAGCATGCCCGCGCTCGCCATCGGTTCGGGCAGGATGGCGGCGTGGTAGTCCTTGCTCAAAAATAGGCCGACTGCTTCGGGTGGCGTGGCGGTGTAAGTGATGCCGACTTTGTGCGCGTCGATTTTCAGTTTTTTCAACAAGGCTTGCAGCACGATGTCGGGCATGTCGTTTTTAAACGGCACGAGGATTTTTTTGCCGACCAAATCCTGTGGCGAGGCAATCGCGCTGCCTTTGCAGATTAACTGCGTGATGCCGTTGGTCAAAATATTCACCATGCCGACTTTCTGCCCTTGGTTGCGCAGGTTTACGCCGACATTGCTCGGACTCATCATCACTTTAAATTGCCCGCTCGCCACGCCCGCGCGAAGCTGGTCGGGCGAACGCCAAACCTTGAGCGACACATCCGCCTGCTTCGCCAGCTTGCCTTGCAACGCCGCTACGGCGATGGTAACGCTGGGCAACGCCGGCGCGCCGTACACTGTAAACTGCTCTTTCCCCGCCGCCAACAGCGAAGGTGAAACACCTGCCGCAGCCAGCGCGGCAGTCATTTTTAAGAAATCACGTCTTTTCAGTTCCATTTTCCAATCTCCATATCGAATCCGTCTGAAATATGGCGGATTAACTTTAAACCAGTACGGCGTTGCCTCGCCTTGCAGTACTATCTGTACTGTCTGCAGCTTCGTCGCCTTGTTCTGATTTAAATTTAATCCACTATACAAATGCACTTTCGCCCATTTGTCTAAGACGGATAAATTTTGATAATAATTTCTATTTATTATGCTATTAAAGGATTTCGAAGTAAAGGAAGGCTAATCCGGTGTCGCCGCATTATTGCTTTAAACCGCCTGAAGCGAATCTTTCCTGCGTTTGATTTCATATCAATCATGTTTTAATGAATGGGTCGTCTGAAAACCCGGTTTCGCACCAATACAGACTGATTTTGTGTTTCAGACGACCTTTTTGACATTCCCGTCCCCACCCGCTATGCTGACGGCTGCCATCACTCATTCTACTTTCCATGAAAACGATTCCCCCGCGCCGCGCTGTTTACGCAGGCAGTTTCGATCCGCCGACGCTCGGTCATCTTTGGATGATAAAAGAAGCACAGGCGCTTTTTGACGAACTCGTCGTCGCCATCGGCATCAACCCTGAAAAACGCAACACCTACACCATAGACGAACGCCGCGCCATGCTCGAAGCGATTACGGGCGACTTTCCCAACGTCCGCATCTGTGTATTTGAAAACCGCTTCCTTGTCCGCTACGCGCGCGAAATCGGCGCGGGATTTATCGTTCGCGGCATCCGTTCTGCTGCCGACTACGAATACGAACGCTCCATGCGCTATATCAACAGCGACCTTGCACCCGAAATTTCGACGGTCTTCCTGATGCCGCCGCGCGAAATCGCCGAAGTATCTTCCACCATGGTCAAAGGCTTGGTCGGCCCCGACGGCTGGCGCGACATGATACGCCGCTACCTGCCCGAAGCCGTGTACGACAAAATCGTGCGGGATCACGATAAAACGGCGAATGACGGTGAATCACGATAAGGTTCGGACAACGGGATAACCTGTTGCCCCGCCTTATCCTAATCTTATCCATCCGCCACTCTGCTGCCTTGTTACGACTACCGTGTCGGTTTACGACAAGGGGTCGTCTGAAAAACAAAAGCCCTGCCAAACGGCAGGGCTTTGTTGATGATGGGGCAAATCCGCCATCAGATTTGTTTTTTCAGAATCTTGCGCAGGGTTGCCAATTGGCGGCGACTGACGGGAAGGGGGTTGGGTACGTCCAAAACCTTCGCCCCCCAAATGGCATTGCTTTCGTCTTCCTCTTCATCCAAGCGGATAAGGCAGTCTAAGGTGTGTCGGAACACGATGGCGTTGCGGTGGATGCGGATCACTTTGTCTCCGAGCAGCTCTTCCCAAGAAACCAGCGTTTTGGGCAATTCGTATCGCTGCCCGTCGCCGGTAATCAGGAATACGGTTTTGTGTTCCGCCAATAAATAACGCGCCTGCTGCCATGGGATTTCAATCATCAGATCACGGCTGAAGACGGTGAAATGGGTGAAATCGTCGGCTTTTTCGCGGTATTTTTCGCCGACGCGGTCAAGCGCCGCTTGCAGACGGGTCATTCTGATGGGCTTGAGCAGGTAGTCGGCGGCAGCCAATTCGAAGGCACGCAGGGCGTGTTCTTCATAGGCGGTGGTGAAAATAATTTCGGGCTGGCGTTTGGCACCGCGCTTGATGCGCTCGACAAACTCCAAACCGTTGATTTCAGGCAGGCCGATATCGGCGAATACGATATCTGCTTCATGTATGCTCAACCAATCCAATGCCGGCTGGGCATGGTGGAATACATTAAGCAAGACGACATTGCATTCTTCAAGTAAGACCCGTAAACGCTCTGCTGCCAGCACTTCGTCTTCAACAATAATGGCACTTAACATAATCTTTTTTTCTTTGTTATTTTAAATACGAATGTGAATTTTAAATCAATACACAACGTTCCCGCGTGTTTTCGGTATGTTGAAACATTTTTCTCATACGGTTGCCTCTTTCTGCCGTTTTGGCAGACAGGCCAAACATTCATCTGAAATGAAAGTGGTCTTGAGGTGTTTAGGAATATACCTTAATTCTGTTAACTTTATCCAAAAAACAAGCGATTACTTACAAAAATTAAAAAATTTAAGTAATACCTCAAGTAATTTGTTGCAAATTTACAAATTTACTCCGTGACTATGTCATTAACCGGTATCGCCCGTATCTCCCAATGTAAAACCACCCACGCCAACAATTCCTCGGGTCGGTCAACCTCGGGCGCATCGGGAAGATTGAGATAACGCATCACTTGCCGCAAAAGCGCTTCGCGCCGGTTCAAATCCAAAGCGGGAGCAAGCGTTTGTTTGGACCATTTCTGCCCCTGCGAATTCACCAGCAAAGGCAGGTGCGCGTAATGCGGCGTGTTTGCGCCGAGACATTGCTGCAAATAAATCTGACGCGGCGTGGACACCAGCAAATCCTGTCCGCGCACGATATGCGTGATTCCTTGTTCGGCATCGTCCGCGACTACGGCAAGTTGATACGCCCAAAAACCATCCGCACGCAGCAGGACGAAATCGCCGATATCGTGTGCCAGATTTTGGGCGTAATAGCCGACAATCCCATCCTGAAAACCGATTATCCTGTCGGGAACGGCAATCCGCCAAGCAGGCGTTTTCCCATTCGCTTCAGGCCTTTGTGCCGGAACGCGGCAACGCCCGTTATACACAAATCCGTCCGCCCCCGCCGTTGCCGCCGCCTGCCAGTCTTTACGGCTGCAATAACAAGGATATACCAGCCCTTCGCTTTTCAGACGACCCAATGCCTCTTGATACAACCCGTTCCGTCGGCTTTGGTAGGCGACTTCGCCATCCCATTCAAAGCCGAACGCTTCCAATGTGTGCAAAATATGCGCGGCGGCGCCCGCCATTTCCCTGGGCGGGTCCAAGTCTTCCATACGCACCAGCCACTTGCCGCCGTTGGCACGCGCATCGGCATAAGAAGCCAAAGCGGTCAGCAGCGAACCTATGTGCAGCAAACCGGTAGGGCTGGGGGCGAAGCGTCCTATATACATGCAAACTCCGTATGGAACTCAAAATGGGCGATATGTCGGCAAAGCCTGAACTGCCAACTGCGGCGCAGCATCAGGCTTTCATACCGCGTATTTTATCGTAGGGCTTTTGTGAAGGCTCAAATGTTTTTAACTCCGCTCATCCTAACCTTGCTGCTTTTCACAAACCATCAAGACGTTTTATAGTGGATTAAATTTAAATCAGGACAAGGCGACGAAGCCGCAGACAGTACAGATAGTACGGAACCGATTCACTTGGTGCTTCAGCACCTTAGAGAATCGTTCTCTTTGAGCTAAGGCGAGGTAACGCCGTACTGGTTTAAAGTTAATCCACTATAAACAAAAAGGTCGTCTGAAAATGCCTCTTCCGCTTTTTCAGACGACCCCTTCCCTATTCCGCTTACGCTTCCTGCGCGTCCACATCCACCGACCATCGGATTTTGCCGTCGCGGTTTTGCTGCAACACCTGCACCCACAAACTCACGGCGCGGTGCAAATCCTGTCGGGATGTCGATTCGAGGAAGATTTGCGCGCGTTCGCGTTCGGCGAGACGCACCATCAGCATGGGGGCGGCGCCGAACTGGGAGACGCTTTCGGGCAAAAGCGGAGCAAGGGTTTCTTTGGCGGCGTTGAGAAACTCCATCGCATCGGCAACACGCGGCGCGTCGGCGCGGACGGCGGTTTGAAAACCGAAGGGCGGCATGGCGAACATTTGCCGCTCGTTCAATTCGTTTTCGGCAAACACGGCATAGTCCTGCGCTTTGACGGCGGCAAAGACGGGATGTTCGGGCAGTTGGGTCTGTATCAATACCTTGCCGGGTTTGTCGGCACGCCCCGCCCTGCCGGACACTTGCATCAGCTCGGCAAACAGCCTTTCCGGCGCACGAAAATCCGCGCTGTACAGGCTGCCGTCGGCGTTCAACACGATAACGAGGTTAAGCCGCGCAAAATCATGGCCTTTGGCGAGCATCTGCGTACCGACCAGAATGTCGATTTCGTTGTCAGCGATGCGGCGGTACAAATCCGCCCAGTCGTTTTTGTGCGCGGTGCTGTCCCTATCGACGCGGACGACGGCGGCCTTGGGCAGGAAGGCACGCAGGGTTTCTTCGACGCGCTGCGTGCCGTGGCCGACGGCGGTCAGGTCTTGGTTGCCGCAGTCGGGGCATTTGAACGGGATGGGTTCGCGGTGGTCGCAGTGGTGGCAGCGCAGTTGGCGGGCGCGTTGGTGCAGCACCATTTTGGCGGAGCAGTTCGGGCAGCCGAAGGTATGGCCGCAGTCGCCGCAAAATAACGCGGGCGCGAAACCGCGACGGTTGAGGTACACCAGCGACATGCCGCCTGCTTCAAAATTCTGTTTCAAAAGCTGCAAGGCTTGCGGCGAGAAGCCGTTGTCGAGTTTCAGACGACCTACGTTGAGGATGTCCACTTGCGGCAGTTGCGCGGCGGTATGGGCGCGTTCGGTCAGTTGCAGCAGGCGGTACGCGCCGCTTTGCGCCTTGTGCCAGCTCTCCAAGCTGGGCGTGGCACTGCCCAACACGACGGGGCAGCCGCTCTGCTTCGCCCGCCACACCGCCAAATCGCGGGCATGGTAGCGCAATTCGTTGTCCTGCTTGAACGAGCCGTCGTGTTCCTCATCGACTACAATCAACCCGACATTATCCATCGGCGTGAACACCGCCAGCCGCGTGCCGATGACCAGCTTCGCCTGCCCCAACATCGCGCGCAGATAATCCTGCGTGCGCCTGCCTGCCGCCATCTGGCTGTGCAACACGGCGGTCGGTACGTCGGCAAACCGATTTTCCACCCGCTTCAAAAGCTGCGGCGTGAGGTTGATTTCGGGCAACAGAAACAACACCTGCCGCCCCTGCGCCAACACTTTCGCCATCGCATCGAAATACACTTCGGTCTTGCCGCTGCCGGTGATGCCGTACAGTAGAAACGGTTGAAAACTGCCGAAGGTCGTCTGAATTTCATCGGAAGCTTGTTGCTGGTCGGCGTTGTGCTGAAATTCAGACGACCTTAAAACGGGTTTCGCCGCTTCCGCAGTTTCAATCCAACCCTGCTCCGCCCAATCCTCAATCAATTTCACCGCCTGCGCGTTCACCTGTTTCAACGCCGCCATCGTCATCCCGCCCGACAGCAGCGCGTCCCACAAAGCCGCTTTTTTGTTGAACCTTGCCGGCGGCGGCGTTTGCGCCCTGCCCGCTTCGTTCAGCGCGTAAAACAACGGCGGCTGCGGCATTTCCACCGCGCGCGTTTCCTTCAAACCCTGCGGCAGCGCGGCAAACACCGCCTGCCCCGTCGGATAGTGGTAATAACGCGACGTAAACGAGAGCAAATCACGCCAGTTTTCAGGCAGCGGCGGCTCGTCCGAAAAGGTCGTCTGAACGCTCAAAATCCGCGCCGCATCCATATCCGGCGCAATATCCGTTTCCCACACAATCCCGACCACGGTTTTGTTGCGGAAAGGCACAAGCACCCGCGTTCCCTGCGGCAGCGGCTCGGAATAGGAATAAGTCAAAAGGCCGTCTGAAAGCGGCACGTTTACGGCGATGCGGTGGTAGATCATGGCGTGGTCGGAAAAATGGTTTGAGGTCGTCTGAAGAGACGGAAGCTATTTGCGCAAATACAAACAGTCTTCATCCAAAGTAAAGCCGTAGCCCTGTCTCCACAAATCAAAATAAGGACGGAGAAAATCGCTGTCAGGTTTGGTGCGGTAAAGCGGGTATTGCAGATAGGCGGACAGGTAATAATCACAACTTACGGAATAATAGGCTTCGGACAACACTTGTTCGGGGCTGTTGTAATCTGTATTGCTCGTCTGCCATTCGCTAAATACCTCTCCCAACAAATCCTGAGTATCGTTAAACTCTTCCGCAGGTTCACCCAAACGTATCTGTTTAATCGCTGCCAAGGCTGCAATCAGCTCTTCGTCTTCAACAAAGCGGGCAAATTCGCGCAACCCTTCCAGCAAACGCTCACCCGTCTGTCTCACTTCTGTCTCATCTTGCGCAGGCGGACAGAAATAGCCGGGAATATAGCCGCCGTCGAGGATTTCTTGGTTATGTTCGGCAGTGTTTTGATACACAGGCATGATGCGCGCCAACAATTCACGCCCCTTTTCCAAAGGCTCAAACACCTCAGCCACGCCTTCTCCGTCAGGCATAAAACCTTGAAACAAACCATAGAAATAGTCTTCCCAGCCATTATATTTATCTGCTGCCCGCGGCTCTTCGCCCAGCAGCTTAAACAGATATTCAGCGTATTCTTGTTGGTTCATCTTTTCTCTCAAAGTGTCGATAAAATCTTTCAGTTGCCCGCAGCAAATCTTTCAGACGACCTCAAACCGGCCCGAAGTCCGCTTAGCCATATGTTTACGGCGATGCGGTGGTAGATCATACAAGCAAGCAAATCATTTTTTTGCGTATTTTAACAGCCGAAAGCTATTTTCAGACGATAAATTGAGCCTCAATACAATGCAGGCATGACAGAGGTTTGATACAATGCGGTTTTCTTGACACACGCCTATACTTAAAAATGAAAACCAAATTAATCAAAATCTTAGCTCCCATCGCTCTGATCTCACTGACCGCGTGCGGGCAAACGCCCGTTTCACAGGCAAATGCAGCGCCCTCTTCAGCCGCCGCCAAGCCCGCCGCCCCCGTGCAAGGCAAAGTCGGCGAAGCCTTGAAAGCCCGCCTCGAAAAAATTTACGAATCCCAAGGCCTGAAAGTCATCAGCGTCAGCGAAACCCCTATTCAAGGCATTTATGAAGTCGTTGTCAGCGGCAAACAAATCATTTACACCGATGCCAAAGGCGATTATATGTTCGTCGGCGACCTCATCGACGTCAACACGCGCAAAAGCCTGACCGACGAACGCGCCGCCGATTTGAACAAAATCGACTTCGCCTCCCTGCCTTTGGACAAAGCGATTAAAGAAGTGCGCGGCAACGGCAAGCTGAAAGTCGCCGTCTTCTCCGACCCCGACTGCCCGTACTGCAAACGCTTGGAACACGAGTTTGAAAAAATGACCGACATCACGATTTACAACTTCATGATGCCGATTCCGAGCCTGCACCCCGATGCCGCGCGTAAAGCCGAAATCCTGTGGTGTCAGCCTAACCCGACCCAAGCCTGGACCGACTGGATGCGCAAAGGCCAATTCCCAAGCGGCAAAGCCAATTGCGACAATCCCGTTGCCGAAACTACTTCTTTGGGCGAACAATTCGGCTTCAACGGCACACCTACCCTCGTCTTCCCGAACGGCCGCAGCCAAAGCGGATACAGCCCCATGCCGCACCTCAAAAAAATCATCGAAGACAATCAGAAATAAGATTGGCCTCAAGATACGGCAAAGGTCGTCTGAAAACCGATATACAAGGTTTTCAGACGACCTTTTTCATACCGCCGAAGCAGGCAGGCAAACTGTGTTAAAATCCCAAGCTCTTGAATAAACGGACCAAATATCCCGTCTGCAAATCTGTCCATCCAATGCAAACCGATTTTCTGAGTACATCCCAAGCAAGTCGGCGCAGCCGCTTGATACGTTTCCCCCTATCCGGCGGCAGATTTCAGACGACCTTTAAGACAGCATTATGAAAAAACACCTATACCGCATCACACTCCTCACCATCGCCGCAGCCGTCCTCTCCGCCTGCCCGAGCAAACGCATCAAAAACCTTCCCGAAGTCGACACCACCACCGTCAAAGGCCCGGACCGCCCCACCGGCACGCCCGACCCCGCCGGCACCACCGTCAGCGGCGGCGGTGCGACCTACACCGTCGTGTCCCACCAAGAACTGCCGCATTGGAGTACCCAACACTTCGTCAAAAGCCTCCAATCCTTCCGCTTAGGCTGCGAGAAACTCAAAAACCGCGCAGGCTGGCAAGATGTCTGCGCCCAAGCCATGCAGACGCCCCTCCACCATTTCCAAGCCAAACATTTCTTCGAACGCTATTTCACCCCTTGGCAGGTCAGCAACAACGGCAACCCCGCCGGCACCATCACCGGCTACTACGAGCCCGTCCTGCTCGGCGATGACAAAGCCACAAGCAAAGCCCGCTTCCCCATCTACGGCATCCCCAACGACTTCGTTTCCGTCCCCCTGTCCGCCAATTTGAGGGGCAGCAAAGCCACCGTCCGCATCCGCCAAACCGGTGCCAACAGCGGCGTTATCGACAACAGCGGCACACATACCGCCGACCTGTCCCAATTCCCCATTACCGCCCGCAGCACCGCCCTCAAAGGCAGATTTGAAGGTAGCCGCTTCGTTCCTTATTACACCCGCAACCAAATCAACGGCGGCGCGCTCAACGGCAAAGCCCCCATCCTCGGTTACGCAGAAGACCCCGTCGAACTCTTCTTCATGCACATCCAAGGTTCAGGTCGTCTGAAAACCCCGTCCGGCAAATACATACGCGTCGGATTCGCCGACAAAAACGAACACCCCTACGTCTCCATCGGACGCTACATGGCAGACAAAGGCTACCTCCCCCTCGCACAAACCAGCATGCAGGGCATCAAAGCCTACATGAAGCAAAACCCCGGCCGCCTCGCCGAAGTCTTGGGACAAAACCCCAGCTACGTCTTCTTCCGCGAACTGACCGGCAGCAGCGAAGCCGGACCGGTCGGCGCATTGGGCACACCGCTCTTGGGTGAATACGCAGGCGCCATCGACCGCCACTACATCACCCTAGGCGCACCGCTGTTTGTCGCCACCGCCCATCCGACCACCAAAAAAGCCCTCAACCGCCTCATCATGGCGCAAGACACCGGCAGCGCCATCAAAGGCGCTGTCCGTGTGGACTACTTCTGGGGCTACGGCGACGAAGCAGGCGAAGTTGCCGGCAAAATGAAAACTACAGGCTACGTCTGGCAACTCCTGCCCAACGGCATGAAACCCGGCTATCAGCCTTAAAATCGGCTAAAAAGTCAAAAGGTCGTCTGAAAACCGTTTTTCAGACGACCTTTTTCATATCCAAACCATCCATGCCCGCTCTTATAGTGGATTAAATTTAAATCAGGACAAGGCGACGAAGCCGCAGACAGTACAGATAGTACGGAACCGATTCACTTGGTGCTTCAGCACCTTAGAGAATCGTTCTCTTTGAGCTAAGGCGAGGCAACGCCGTACTGGTTTAAAGTTAAGCCACTATACCAACCAACCATTCACACGACATCCTTACCACTCATCATCACCCATTTGTCCTTTTGGGCTTTTTGATTTATGTTCAGACTTTCATCTAGCAGTATTTTAAAAATAGACGCCAACCCAAAGATAAACAAAAAATGAAAAAATTATTATTGGCAGTTGCCTTATTGTCTTTGCGCCTACCTTTAATGCAGATTTAAAACCACAAAAAAACGGACGATAATCATGCCTAATAATCTGATAAATAAAATAATTTCATTCGCCACCATCATCTTCTTATCGGGAGGCTGCATCCCTTTCTCAAAAGAGACACCCAAAGACAACCTGCCCGACACTGTGTCCATTACCCTGCCGGAATCCAGCAAACATTTTGTTAACAGATTCCCTGAAAATTATGCAGGACCTTCTGACGACTCAGAGTTTTTTAATGTCAATCAATATGAAATAGACTTTAATCAGGAAAAAACCGTTGTTTTTGAACACGGCAAACATACTTTTAAAATACCACATGTAAGCAGTATTACCGCATATGAAAATCGAAGTCATAACCCGTTCTTAGGTGTTAATCAATTTGACATGTTTTCTGACCTCGGCAAAAGCAGCAACGTCAGTGACGAAGAAGCAAGACAGAATTTCTATAATCTGATCAGGCAGATGCATCAAGCAGGTTGGACAGATTTGATTTCCCGCAGCGCACCAAGGATTAAGCACGACCGTAAAAATGCCGCCGCCTTTTTTGAAGTGGAAAACAGTAGAATTAAAGCAAAACCGATAACCGGCATTCCCACCGCTATTGAACTAACCCCTGAGGAATGGAAGAAACTGTCCAACTTAGCTCAGATAGGGACTCTATATGCAGAGGGTGTGCTTGTGGAGTTTATGCTTGGTAAGGATAACTCAGAACAATATCGTGACCAATACGGCAACGGTCAGTATGCTCTGCAAATTACCGTAAAGGCATATTGGGATTTCCTCCGGTTACATGTACAAGAAGAATTTGGCAAACCGGGCTACCGCGAAGCCTTGGATAAAGAGCTCCACTTAAGAGCAAAGGAAAGGAAAAAAATGGAAGACAAAGCCCGCGCAGAAGGCTTCGAGATCGACGAAAGCTATCAAGACCCACCGGTTCCTCCTTTAATAGCACTCCCGCGCGACGGTTCCCGCTGATTGAAACGGGAAAAAGCAAGCGTAGATTGGCTTCAAAAACCCATATTTCGACGATTTGACGGTTTTGCAGAAGTACCCGGCCTATTTACCCTATCGATATAAAAAGTTTCATATATTGGTGATTTAAATGAATTTAAAAACTAAACAGTGGCTTTCAATTTTATTAATGCCACATATACTTACCGCTCTACTCCTAGGGCCGGGCATGCTGATTTATTTTATGGGCGGGATTTTTGGAGTCTACTTGATCTTTCCATATTTAGGTCAAGGCAGATATTTTGACAATTTAATATATATCGGCTTACCAATTGTTTTCATTACTTTAATTTTAGGATTTGTTTTACGGAATAAACTTATCGGACGCCGTTTGGTTTCCTTAGCCATATATCTATGGTTCGTAATCGGTTTTCTCTGTCTTTCTGCTCATTATTAGCAAATAATATAGTGGATTAAATTTAGATCAGGACAAGGCGACGAAGCCGCAGACAGTACAGATAGTACGGAACCGATTCA
>CAUSDA010000021.1:0-33125 GCA_963529965.1 uncultured Neisseria sp. | reverse complement strand
TATCTTGGTGGGAATTTAGGGGATTTTGGGGAATTTTGCAAAGGTCTCGACCTTTTTGTTTGGGAGCATTATAAAAGATGGCTGATCGGGCATTTAACAACAATCAAACACAAATGCCACACGGCTGAAATCGCGTTTAGCCAAATCTTCGGGCGTAATGAAGAAATTCGCCACACCGGAGTCGCCCCACATCAGTTTTCCAGTATAGCGGTCTTTTTCATTGATATCAGTGTCTAATTGCAACAGCAGGATGTATTTGCGCCAATCAGAACAAGTGATGGTAGCGGGATCGTCAAAATCAGCGTCTTCATCACACTCAAGAAACGGGTCGCCCTGAAGAAAAATCGGAGAACCACCGATTTTATGCCCTTGAGATTTATTGAAATCTGCATCTTCCTCCTCTTCGCTTGCCGCTTGGAAAATCAGCGGAAACTCCCCAGAAAACGGCAGACATTCTGAATCGGTTGCCTGATAAGCGGAAAAATCGGTTTGCAATTCGCTCTCGGGCAATAATTCGGGATAGTACATAATGCGCCAGCCGGCTTGTTCCGACAGATCTTCAAAGTCGTAGCCTAAGCCGTAATCCAGCCCATCAACAAAAACTTGCAAGATGCCACGCTCGGGGAAACCGGGCAACGACGGCACTTCGGCAAAGTTGATTTGTGCCACCAGAGTCAGCGGATGCTTTTTCTCGGCGTGATACGGATATTCGGCATTTTTTGGCAGGTAGGGCGTACCGCCGATTTTGCTTTGATAGGCCGTGGTAGCAGCAGCTTCTCCCAATGTGAAGTAGACGGCAGGACGGTACATGAGGTTCTCCTATCGGATAAAAAGTGTTGAATGGAATAAATTATATCGGATTAAATCAATGTTTACCTGAAATCTCCGAGAGGTCGTCTGAAAGTTTAAACTTACTAAACTAGAGCACACTTTTGAAATACTCCTCCCCCTTCCCGATGAACACAAAAAGGTCGTCTGAAAACTTAATTTCAGACGACCTTTTACATTTCCAACCTATTTCACAAACTTCAACACCTTACCGGATTTTGCCGGCGTATCGGTTTCTTGTTTGTTTTCAGTTTCCTGTTCCGGTTGTTCTTTATCGGAAGGCTCATAGGGTTCGACTTCAAATCCCATGCCTTCGCCGCTTTCTCGGGCAAACAGGCTGACAACGTGTCCGACCGGAATCCAAATATCGTGTGCCACACCGCCAAAGCGGGCCGAAAAGCTGATCCAATCGTTGTCGATATTCAGATTATGGCTGGCAGTCGGTCCGATATTGAGGACAATCTCGTTTTCGCGAACATACTGCATGGGGACGCGGGTATGTTCGTTTACCCATGCGACAATGTGCGGCGTTTGATTGTTGTCCGTACACCATTCGTACAAAGCGCGAATTAGATAAGGCTTGGTAGATGTCGTCATGATGAATCCTTTCGGCCTTTAACGGCGCATTGCCTTCTCAGCGGGGGTCATGGCTTCGATAAAGGCTTCGCGTTGGAAGATACGTTCGGCGTATTTCAGCAATGGTGCGGCGGATTTGCCGAGTTTGATGTCGTAATGGTCGAGGCGCCACAGCAACGGAGACAACGCCACGTCAATCATTGAGAAATCATCGCCGAGAATGTATTTGTTTTTGGTGAACGCAGGCGCAAGCATGGTCAGACCGTTGCCGATAGCTTCGCGCGCTTTCGCCATTTCTTTATTGGTGGAATTCGGGTTTTCCAATACATGCACCAAGCTGAACAGCTCTTTTTCCATGCGGAACAAAACCAATCGTCCGCGGCCGCGCATCACGGGGTCGCCGGGCATCAATTGCGGATGGGGAAAGCGTTCGTCTATGTATTCATTGATGATATTGGATTCATAGAGGATCAAATCACGTTCAACCAAAACAGGGACTTGGTTATACGGATTCATTACGGCAAGATCTTCGGGCTTATTGAAAATATCAACGTCTTTGATTTCAAAATCCATGCCTTTTTCGTACAGGACGAAGCGACAGCGTTGGCTGAACGGGCATGTAATGCCTGAATATAATATCATCATGGTATTGGGCTCCTATAAGCATCCCAGACAATTTACTGCCTGAAATTGCAGAATAAAACAATCGCAAAATTATACGCGATTGCATCCAACAATTCCACAAAAAGCACATATCCTTTTGTTTATCAAGCTATTTTCAATAAAATTCGAATTTCTAAAAAACGATATCCAAACTCAAATTCTTTGCTTTTCCGAGGCGTTTCGATTTTTACAGCAAATTTAAACCGCAGCGGGACATTACCGACGTTTTTACTGCACACCGGCTTGTTTCCGACAAGCCGTCAAAAAGGTCGTCTGAAAACCGTTTTTTTCAGTTTTCAGACGACCTCTTGAGCCGACCGCCCTACTTCGGCGTATAACGCCCCGCCATCGCTTTATACACCATGTTTTCGTATTTCAGCGTCTCATACCGCTGGTTCAATACGTTTTGGGCAGAACCGTATTCCGTGTTCAGCGCTTCGAGCCAGTCTTTCAGCTCGTTTTTGCCGTGTTGGTAGCGCACTTGGTAGTAGCGGCTGTTTTTCTTGTCCAAGGCGTAACGCTGCTCTTGGTTGCTGAGCGCAGCTTGGGCGTTTTGGTAGGCGAGGTAGTTGGTATTGACTTCGTTCAGCGCGGTGGTCAGGGCTTTTTCAAAGTCGAGTTTGGCGCTGTCGAAATTGGCTTGGGCGGTTTTGTCTTTCCACTTCATGGTTTGCCAGTTGAGGAACGGCAGGTTGATGGTGGCGGAGCCGCCCAGCAGCGGGATATTGAACGCGCTTTTGGCTTTTTCAGACGACGTACTCAAGCTCGCGCCCAATGTAATCGAGGGATACCAACTGCGTTTTTGCGCTTCGACGGATTGGAGCGAGGATTGCAGGCGGTATTCGGCGGCACGCAGGTCGGGGCGGTTCGCCAACACGGTAATCGGTACGTCGAGGTTCACGCCTTTGACGGGCAGCAGTCGATATTGCGCGGGGTCGGCGGCGATGGCTTCGTTCGGCTTGAGGTTGAGCAGGTTGCGTAAAACCTGTTTTTGCGTGTCGAGGCTGTTTTTCAGGGAAATCAGGTTGTTTTGTGCGCTCAACAGCGATTGTTTCGCCTGCATCGGCTGGCTGGAATCGGCTCTGCCGTAGCGGAATTTGGCTTCGGCAATGCGGTTGATTTCCTGATATTGCTTGAGGGATTTTTGCGCCAATTCGATGGCTTCGTTGAGATAGGCAATATTGAAATATGCATCGGCGACATTGTTGATCAAAGTCAGGCGCGTGTTTGCCATATCCTGCCGCGTGGCTTGGTATTCCCAGACTTGCGCGTCGGCGGTGGTACTGAGTTTACGCCACAAATCCAATTCGTAGCTCAAGCCGAGCTGGCTGCTGAAGGTGTTGCCGTGGCTGCCGGTTTTCAGGTTTTTGGATGTGGACGCGCCCAGCGAGCCGCTGAACGACGGCACCAAATCCGCCCCCAAAATATTCGCCTGATACAGGGCTTTATTGACGTTGATGGCAGCCTGTTTCAAATCGATATTGTTTTCCAAAGCCTGCGCCATCAGGGCGTTGAGCTGCGGGCTTTGGTAGATTTCCCACCAGTTGCCGTTCACGTCGTAGCGTTCGGCGGTTTCCGCCGCGCTCATCACCTGCCCCGTCGATTCGAGCGTGAGGTTTTGGTCGGTGCTGTGGACGGCGCACGCGCTTAAGGCAAGGGCGAGCGACAAGGATAATGCCGTCTGAAAAAAAGGTTTTTTCTGCATATTGTGTCTTTCGGTTTAAGGTTTCAGACGACCTGAAAAGTTTGGAGGTCGTCTGAACAATCTCATCGGCTGCGTTTATTTATCGGCTAAAAACGCTTTTCGCTGTTCCGTAAAATGCCACCACGGCTTCGGTTCGTTCCCCTGCATAAAATCAACCAGCGACAGGAAAATATCGATCATGCAGGGATCGTGTCGGGTTGCCGTCAAGCTGCACAGGCGGTCGTACATTTCATAAGCGTCCTGCCCCGCCAAATCCTGCGGCTGCGTGATGCCGAGCAAAGCCAAATCCTCCGCCACGGCTTTGCCGACATTGGGCAGGTCGGTCAGCGTATTCAGCTTGCTTCGTTGTACTTTGTCGGGGTTCATGTTTCAGCCTTTGGTTTGGAGGTCGTCTGAAAACCAGCAATCGGATGGATCAACTTGTTTTCGCGGGCGAAGCCCGTGCTACTTTCGCCGCTGCCATTCCCGCCTGCGTAGAATTTATGTCGGATACAAGTATCCGACCTACTTTTTTCAGACGACCTCTTCCCATTCAAAAAGGTCGTCTGAAATCATGAAATCCTGACCACGACGCCGCAATGCTGTTCGGCGGCGGCTTGGTAGAACGCGGCAAGTTCTTTAAACCGCTGCGCCAATTCCGCGCGGGTTTCGGCAAAGGCTTTTTCGTCGCCCCAAATATCGGGATAGATTTGGTTGTTTTGGAAATCTGCTGCGGCTTTACCGTCGAGCAGCGCGGCGAAGTCGGCTTGGTTCAGGGCTTGGGCTACTTCGGCGGTTTCGGTATCGTCGATCCAACCGGTGTGTTCGCCCGCTTCTTCGTCCTGCCGCAGGATGTTGCCGATCATGGCTTTGCTCAACGGGTTTGCCGCGTCGGCATCGTCCGAGCCTTTGCCGGTCAGAACAAAATGCAGCGCATCCCATAGTTTGCCTGCGCTGCATTCGGATACGGCGGCAGGCGTGCCGGAGGAGGCTTTGATTTGTTCGATGCCGCTTTGCGGATAGGCTGTGTATGTTGCGTAAACGTCCATAGGTTTCCTTGTATTGAAGGCTGAAGATGCCTGTTTCGGGAGGGGTCGTCTGAAATATAGTGGATTAACTTTAAACCAGTACGGCGTTGCCTCGCCTTGTCCTGATTTAGTTAATCTACTATATGTTGCGGATTCAGACGACGCTCGGGCTGTTTTCGCAATGTATTGTGTGAATCGTGTGTTCGGTGTTGTGTCGGGCTGTCTGACCCGACTTTTGCTTTTTCAGACGACCTTATTTATCCAAACGTAGCAGCGGACCGCCTGCTTTCTGTACCGCCGTTTGATAGGCGGGGTCGTTTTCAATGCGCTGCAAATAGGCGCGGATGTTGGGATAGTCCGCCAATCCGAAGCGGTCGGCGGCGGCTTGCAGCGGGTAACTCATCATAATGTCGGCGCCACTGAGCCGGTTGTTGACCAGCCAGTCTTTGCCGTTTAATTCGTTTTCGACATAGGTAAGATGCAGGGCGGCTTGCGGTTCGATAAAGCTGTTTTTGACGTTGCCGCTGATTTTGCGTGCGACGGGTTTGACGAAAAACGGCATGGGGGCGTTTTCTATTTTGCGGAACACCAGCCCAAGCAAAAGCAAGGGCATCAGCGAACCTTCGGCATAGTGCAGCCAGCGTTGATAATGCCAGTAATCTTGGCTGCCGCGTTCGGGCATGAAGCGTCCGCCGCCGTAGGTTTGAATCAGGTAGTCGGTAATCGCGCCGCTTTCGTTGAGCACGAATCCGTCGTCATCGATAACGGGGGACTTGCCCAGCGGGTGTACGGCTTTGAGTTCGTCGGGCGCGAGCAGGGTTTCGGGATGGCGCGCGTAGGTTTTAATTTGATACGGTGCGCCGATGAGTTCGAGCAGCCAGACGATACGCAGGGCGCGGGATTGTGCCAATACATGCAGGGTAATCATTCGGTTTTCCTCGGTGTGTGTATGTTCATTGTGATAACAATAGCCAAACGGGGTTTTCAGACGACCCCTTAGGTTTGGAGGTCGTCTGAAAACTTAATCCTTAGACAAGGCATCAATCGGATTGAGCTTGGAGGCTTTGTTGGCGGGCATAAAACCGAACGCTACGCCGATGGCGGTCGAGCAGACAACCGCGCCGATGACGGAGCCGATGGAAATTTCCATCGGAAATTCGGTAACGAAATGGTTGAACACGAGGCTGATGGCCGTGGACAGTCCTACTCCGACCAAACCGCCGATGATACAGATTAAGACCGCTTCAATCAGGAATTGTTGCAGGATGTTGTTTCGCCGCGCGCCGATGGCCATGCGCACGCCGATTTCTTTGGTGCGCTCGGTTACGGACACCAGCATGATGTTCATCACGCCGATACCGCCGACCACCAACGAAATCAAGGCGATGGAGGAAATCAGCAGTTTCATCGTGCCGGTGGTGGTTTCGACCATCTGCTTGATGCTGTCGCTGTTGTTCATGAAAAAGTCTTCCGTACCGTGCCGCGTTTTGAGCAGCTCGGTCAGTCCTTTTTCGGCGACTTGGGTGTTGGCGTCGTCTTTGATTTTGACGGTAATGGAGTTGGTGTGGCTCTCGCCGGTAATTTGGTGCATCACGGTCGTATAGGGCGACCAGAGCATCAATACGTCGGCGTTACCGAAGGAGTTTTCTTCTTTTTGCATCACGCCGATGACGGTCAGCGGGCGTTTTCTGAAAAGAATTGTTTTACCCAAAGGATCGGTGTCTTCACCAAAAAGTTTGTTTTTGGTGTTTTGGTCAATCACGACGACTTGCGCGTCTTCTTTCACATCACCCTCGTCAAACAGGCGACCTGATTCCAGCTTCAGCCCGCGCACGTCAAAATATTGTTCGCCCACGCCGTAAAGCGAGGCGGATAAGTCGGTGTTGCGGTAGGTCAGCGTGCCGCTGGAATTGGTCTGCGGCGTGGCGGAAGCGACGTAGCTTTGTTTGGCGATGACTTTGGCGTCGTCAATGGTCAGGGTTTTAATCCTGCCGCTGCGCCTGTCGCCGAAACCGCGCCCGGGGAAGATGCTGATGGTGTTCGTCCCCATCGCGCTGATGTCTGCGAGGATTTTTTTCTCGGAACCGTTGCCCAAAGCGACGACGGACACGACCGAGGCGATGCCGATGATGATGCCGAGCATGGTCAGGAGCGAGCGCATTTTGTGTGCCATAATCGCCTGCACCGACATTTTGAAGGCTTCGACGAATTGGTCGTAATAAAACAGCCACGAAGATTTTTCTTTGATGCGTTCTATTTTGCTTTCGGGGATTTCGGGATTTTTTGAACTGTCGGAGATGATTTCGCCGTCGCGGATTTCGATGATGCGGTTGGCGATGGCGGCGATACCGGGATCGTGCGTAACCATAATCACGGTATGCCCTTCTTTATGCAGCTTTTGGATGATTTCAATCACATTTTTGCCGCTGGCGGTATCGAGCGCGCCGGTCGGTTCGTCGGCGAAGATGATTTCGCCGCCGTTCATCAGGGCGCGGGCGATGGAGACGCGCTGCTGCTGACCGCCGGAAAGTTCGCTGGGCTTGTTGCCTTCTTTGCCTTCCAAACCCAAATCCTGCAACAGCTTCTCCGCACGATTAGAACGCTCTTTGCCGCCCATGCCCATATACACGGCAGGCAGGGCGACGTTGTCCCGCGCCGTCAGCGAACCCAAAAGGTTGTAGCGTTGGAAAATAAAGCCGAAGCGTTCGCGCCGCAATGCCGCCAGCTCGTCCGGCTCCATTTTGGCGGTTTCGATGCCGTCGATTTGATACGAACCCGAAGTCGCGCTATCCAAGCAGCCGAGGATGTTCATCAGCGTGGATTTGCCCGAACCGGACTGCCCGATGATGGCGACGAAATCGCCCTTCTCTATCGACAGGCTGACATCTTTCAACACATGAACGCGGTTCGCGCCGCTGCCGAAGTAGCGGTTGATGTTTTTACATTCGATTAAGCTCATAAGTGTTTCCGACCGATAATGATGTATGGAGTGGAAAGGTCGTCTGAAAGGGGATTCTGCTCAAAAACAAAACTTTCAGACGACCTATTGCCTATTTATCTCGGCGGACCGCCCTGCATGGCGCGTTGCGCCGCTTCAGCCTGCTCCGCCGCGCTCATTTCCGACATCACCACCTTGTCGCCTTCTTTCAAACCGCTTTTCACTTCGGTATTCATACTGTCTTTCAGACCGACCGTAATCTCGCGTTCCGAAGCTTTACCGTCCGCGCCCAAAACGCTGACAAACGATTTGCCATCGCGTTTTTTAATCGTCAGCGTCGGCACGAGCAAAACGTTTTTCACGCCGTTGATTTCAATCGTATTCTGCGTCGTCATACCGATAGAAAGTTTGCCGTCGGGATTAGGCACCAAAGCGCGGGCGTAGTAGTAAATCGCATTGGAAGTCGTGTCCGTGCTGGTGGTATAGCTGCCCAGCGACATCGTGGTCAAGCCCGGGTCGACACTGTCGAGCTTCGCCTTAATCGGCGTATCCGGTTCGGACAGAATCGTAAACGAAATATCCTGCCCCGCTTTGACCTTGGTAATATCGCCTTCAGCAATCTGCATTTTGTTCAACATCGTATCCAGATTCGCCAACTGGATAATCGTCGGCGTGGACTGTACCGCGTTCACGGTCTGCCCTTCTTCCACCGGAATCGCCACCACCGTACCGTCCATCGTCGCGGTAATGCGGGTATAGCCCAATTCCGATTCGGCGGTATTGATGGAAATTTTGGTTTGCTTGATGGAAGCCTTCAGCTCGGCAACGTTTGCCTTAGCCGCAGCCAACGCATCCTTCGCGCTTTCCAAATCCTCTTTGGACGTCGCGTTTTCCTTCCACAAAGCCGCCTCGCGCTTGTATTTCTTCTCCGCGCTGTTCAACGCAATTTCGGCAGAAACCAATTTCGCCTGATACGTTTCCAGCTTGGATTTTTCCGTATTCAGCGTGTTCACCTGAGTGGTCGAATTGATTTCCGCAATCAAATCGCCCTTTTTAACCTGCTGCCCGAGCTTGACGTACAGCTTCTTAATCTGCCCCGAAGCCTGCGCGCCCACCGACACCAGATTCGACGGCGAAATCTCGCCCGTAGCGGACACCGTCTGGCTGATGTCGCCGCGTTTGACCGTTTCCGTGATGTAAGAAGTTTGAGGTTCGGGCTGGAAATAAGACCACGCAGCAAACCCAAGCACCGCAGCAACCGTTATTCCAACCGTCCATTTATTAATGATTTTTGCCATAACTGACTTTCTGATTCATCCATTTCATCTGTTCAATCCGGCACCCGATTCATGTCGCATAATCCCAACACTTATCCGCCGAAAACGCTGAAAACGGGCAGATTTTACTGTAAACATCCACCCCAGCCAAGACAATAACCGACTAAACTAAAATTTAACTTATTGTTTTAAATAGAAATAATCAAAACCCTTTTCCAGAATATTTCAACGTATTTACATATTTTCCCAATCTCAATATTTATCCAAACATTCAAAACAAGAGAAAAGAACTATAATTCAACATCTATCAAACCCAACAACAGCCGCCTCCCCGAACCTTTCAGACGACCCGGCTGGATAAATATAACAACACAATGACACTTACTATGAAAAACAAATCACAAGGTTTTACTCTCCCCGAGCTACTCGTTGTCGTCCTGATCATCGCTATTTTAGCGACGATCGGTTATCCCTCTTACCAACGCTACGTCCGCAAAACACGCTTGGAAAGCGTCCGCTCCGAGCTGCTGATCAACGCCCAAAACCTCGAGCGTTACTATGCCCAGCATGCGACCGTAAAAGCCGAAGCAGGCAATCCCGCCTTGCCCCCCTTGGTTCAAAACCAATATTTCAATATCTCCATCTTCAACTTCGAAGGCCCGGACGACAACGATAAAAAAATCGTAAACTCCGCCTCCTCAAGATACATCCTCGAAGCCAAACCCACAGACGAATACAAGTCCACCGAGACCTGCTCCGTTTACCTCAACAGCGACGGCATCTTCTGGGCAAGCAATTCCAAAAATAATGAAGACTGCCCGGGCTTCGAACCCATCAGCCAAGAATAATTTGAACCCGCTGCCGCGATTTATCATAAAGGTCGTCTGAAAATTTTCAGACGACCTTTATTCTATTATCAACACCAAATCACGCCGTTCAATGCAATTTATGAACTGATACCGACCGCACCACTCTTATCCATATCCCCATCTTTGCCCACAACGGTCGATATCATGCTGACTTACACCCGCAGCGTCCGGCTGGATGCGCCGCTCGAACCGATATTCCGCTACTGCACTTCCCGCCACGGGTTTGCCTGTCAGTTTCCGTTTGACGTGCAATGGTTATCGGAAAAGGAATACTGGGCGCGGGGAGATATTTTGGATTTCAGATACAGAGTTTGCGGGATTTGGTTGCAGCATCGCGCCGAAATCATTTCGCTTGAGCCGAACCAATCGTTTACCGACCTGATGCTGAAAGGGATTTACCGCTCCTTCCGCCATACACATGAATTCAAGTTTTTCGATGGGCGTACTTGTGTAACAGATACGGTGGAATTTACTTTCGGGCTGGGCAAAACGGTCGACCGGCTAATCGGATTACCGACTTTGCATCGGACATTTGAAAAACGCCACTGTTTATTGAAAGAGTGGGCTGTCCGATGGAATGGTCATGTTGAAAAAACGCAGCAAATTGAATAAGTAATATAATACTTCATGGACAACAGGTAGCAGTCAGACAGGGAGCACGGCCACAGACACCATGAAACAACCCGGCAAAGGAAGTAAGCCACCCTAGTATTTCTACATTTAAATATTAAAATTTTTAAAAAACAAAAGATTGGAATTGTAATGAAAAAATTGCTTTTTGTATTGTTAGGACTGACAAGCCTTAATGTTTATGCAGCTGATCCCACTTATGATGCAACCAGAGGCGCATTGCAAAACAATTCGGCATTATGTCAGTATGGCTACAATCCCAACTGTGCGTCATCTCGTCAGCACCAACAAAAACAGCCTACGGAAATTGTTAATATCAATGTTCCTTCAAAATACGGTGCTTGGGCAATCAATCCTAAAACAGGTATATCAGGTGGGGCACTCGAGATGGATTCACTTGCGGCCGCTAAAAGACAAGCTATTAAAACTTGCGAACGAGGTGGACAGAACAAACCGTGTAAAGTTTTGGCTTGGGTTCGGAATGGCTGTCTCGCCGTTGCCCAAGCAAAAGATGGTACACTTTTTTTCGGATCAACTGACCCTGGCCTTGCTGAAGCTGAAGCCTTGAGGAAATGCCACGCCTCAGGAGGAGATCAATGTAAAATCACCACTCCCGAAGGCTGCTCAATGCCTAAATTCTAATAGACCAAATGCCGTCTGAAATTTCAGACGGCATTTTATAAAAAATCGGCTTTATACCCGTCTTTATAGTAGATTAAATTTAAATCAGGACAAGGCGACGAAGCCACAGACACCATGAAACAACCCGGCAAAGGAAGTAAGCCATCCTAGTATTTCTACATTTAAATATTAAAATTTTTAAAAAACAAAAGATTGGAATTGTAATGAAAAAATTGCTTTTTGTATTGTTAGGACTGACTAGCCTTAATGTTTATGCCAACGGTTGTGCTGGAGAATACCAGCCAGCGACAGGGACCTGTCGCATTATCGACAGCTCGGGTCGGCAGATTTTATATAACGTTGGCAGCCCCCAATCTTCCAATAGCGGCTCCACTCAAAGTCGAACAAAGGTTGTAAACATCGATGTTCCTTCAAAATACGGTGCATGGGCAATCAATCCTAAAACGGGCATATCAGGCGGGGCACTCGAAATGGATTCACTTGCAGCCGCTAAAAGACAAGCTATTAAAACCTGCGAACGAGGCGGACAGAATAAACCGTGTAAAATTGGAGCTTGGGTTCGGAATGGCTGTATCGCAGTTGCCCAAAGAAAAGATGGCACACTTTTTTTCGGAACAAACGACCCTGGTCTTTCTGAAGCGGAAGCCTTGAGGAAATGTCACGCCTCAGGAGGAGATCAATGTAAAATCACCACTCCCGAAGGCTGCTCAATGCCTAAATTCTAATAGACCAAATGCCGTCTGAAATTTCAGACGGCATTTTATAAAAAATCGGCTTTATACCCGTCTTTATTTTATGCCTGCTGTTCAAAAGAACTGCGCCGCTGTTTATCAAAGACTGACATGAGCGTGTAAAAGCATCCTTTAAAAAGCGCGGCCTCCATACCGAAGCCAGATTGGTTTTGAAAAAATGTGTTCAATATTTCAGACGACCCTTGTTTAGCAAAAAAAGGTCGTCTGAATGTTCAGACGACCTTCTTCATTCCCGCCACATTACAAAACGGCTGCCGGATAAGACCCGATGACTTTGACAAACGATGCGCGTTCGCTCAAGAGCCGCAGTGCGTTTTGGACTTTTTCGTCGTTTTGATGTCCTTCGATGTCGATGAAGAACAGGTATTCCCACAGCGCGGATTTGCTCGGGCGGCTTTCGAACTTGGTCATGGAAATGCCCGATTCGGTAAACGGCTGCAACAGCGCGGCGACGGCACCGGCGCGGTTGGGCGCAGAGACGGCCAGCGAGGTTTTGTCGTTGCCGCTGCTGCCTGTATCTTGATGCCCCATGACCAAGAAGCGCGTGGTGTTGTTCGGCTCGTCTTCGATACATTCGGCGACATAGTTCAAATGGTAAATATCGGCTGCGGTACGCCCTGCGATGGCGGCGATACTGGGGTCGTCTGATTCTGCCACCAGCCTTGCCGCCTCTCCGTTGCTGGAAACGGCGATGCGTTCGGCGTTGGGCAGGTTGCGTCCGAGCCAGTCGTTGCACTGTGCCAGCGCTTGGGCGTGTGCGATGACTTTTGTGATGCCGCCCAATTCGTGTGTGCCTTTACGCAAGAGGTTGTGATGGATGCGGACAATGACTTCGCCGCAGGCTTTCAATGCGGTTACTGCCAGCAAATCCAAGGTGCGTCCCACCGAGCCTTCGGTCGAGTTTTCAACCGGCGCAACCAAATAATCCGCCTGCCGCGTTTCGACTTGGCGGAAACATTGGTCTATGGTTTGAAATGCGGCGGTATGGGCGGCATGCCCGAAATGTTTGATGGCTGCCTGCTGGGTAAACGTTCCCTGTGGACCGAGGTAGGCAATCGTCAGCGGACGCTCCAACGCCAAGCATTCGCTCATCACTTCGCGAAACAGTCTTGCGATGGACTCGTCAGGCAGCGGGCCTTGGTTCAAACTCTGAATCCGCCTCAATACCGCCACTTCGCGCTCAGGGCGGTACACCGCGCCCGTTCCTTTCAATTCTCCGATGGCGTGCGCATGGCCTGCGCGCTTGTTCAACAGGCGCAAAATCTCGGCATCGATTTCATCGATGGCATTGCGGTGCGGCAAAAGCTGTTCGTCAATGGATAAGGACATATCGACAAGCCCCTTGTGATTCATTCATAAATACAAGCAATCATTCTAACATCAAACAGGTCGTCTGAAAGCCTGAATACGTTTTCAGACGACCTGTTTTATAGTGGATTAACTTTAAATCAGGACAAGGCGACGAAGCCGCAGACAGTACAGATAGTACGGCAAGGCGAGGCAACGCCGTACTGGTTTAAAGTTAATCCACTATAGAATCCTCCGTCCTTTCTCGAACACAACCTTTACCGGCATTATTTTGCCGTCCGTTTGGCGCGTATCCGGCATATATTTTGGGGATTTGGTACAGGGGTCGTCTGAAAATGTAAAGACAGCGTCCCTGCAATGCAAAAAAGCGCAAAAGCATAGGAAAACAAGCTATCAAAAAACTCAAAATGCGTGTTAAGATTAGCCATTACTATCCGCCGCACCCGTTTATTTCGGGTTTGCGCAGCGCATACAATCACGAAAAGGAAATCCCATGAGTCGCGTATTACTCGTAGATGACGACGCTTTGCTGACTGAATTGCTCACCGAATACCTTACCGCCGAAGGATTGAACGTCCACAGCGTTCCGGACGGCGAAGCCGGTGTACACGAAATCCTGACCGGCCAGTACGATGTCGTCGTATTAGACTCCATGATGCCGAAAATGAACGGCTTGGACGTATTGAAAAACGTCCGCTCCCAAAGCACCGTTCCCATCATCATGCTGACCGCCAAAGGCGACGACATCGACCGCATCATCGGATTGGAAATGGGTGCGGACGACTATGTTCCGAAACCTTGCACCCCGCGCGAACTGTTGGCACGCATCAACGCCATCCTGCGCCGTGCGCAACAAAGCGGCGAGCCGAACAACGCGCCAAACAGCATTTCCGTCAGCGACGTCGTCCTCTACCCCGCCAAACGTCAGGCGACCATCAAAGACACTCCGCTTGAGCTGACCAGCACCGAGTTCAACCTGCTCGAAGTCCTGATGCGCCATGCCGGACAAGTTGTCAGCAAAGAAACTTTGTCCATCGAAGCGCTTGACCGCAAACTGGCAAAATTCGACCGCAGCATCGACGTCCATATCTCCAGCATCCGCCACAAACTGGGTGATGCCTCGCTGATTCAGACCGTACGGGGCTTGGGCTACCTGTTTGTTAAAAACTAAAGATAAAACAGATCAATGAAACTGTTTCAACGCATCTTCGCCACATTTTGCGCAGTCATCGTCTGCGCAATCTTTGTGGCGAGTTTTTCTTTTTGGCTGGTACAAAACACCCTTGCCGAAAACCAATTCAACCAACGCCGCACCATCGAAACCACTTTGATGAACAGCATCCTCTCCGCCTTTAGGGCACGCGGGGACAGCGGTGCGCGCGAAATTTTGGCGGAATGGGAAGACAGCCCCGTTTCCAATTCCGTTTACGTCATTTTGGGCGACGAGAAAAAAGACATCCTCGACCGCAACATCGACAACCACACCATCGAACGCGCCCGCGTGTTTGCCATCAATAATCCCAATTCCGATTTGGCACATATCGAATACGACCGTTTCGGCGAAGAATACCTCTTCTTTATCAAAGGTTGGGACAGCCATCAGGCGCAACGCCTGCCCAGCCCGCTCTTTATCCCTGGTCTGCCGCTCGCCCCGATTTGGCACGAATTTATCATCCTGTCCTTCATCATCGTCGTCGGCCTGCTGATGGCGTACATCCTCGCCAGCAACATTACCAAGCCCATCAAAATCTTGGGCAGCGGCATGGACAGGGTGGCAAACGGCGAACTTGAAACCCGTATTTCGCAGCAAGTGGACGACCGCGACGACGAATTGTCCCACCTTGCCATCCAGTTCGACAAAATGGCGGAAAAACTGGAAAAACTCGTTGCCAAAGAACGCCACCTGCTGCACCACGTCTCCCACGAAATGCGCTCACCCTTGGCGCGTATGCAGGCGATTGTCGGACTGATTCAGGCGCAGCCGCAAAAGCAGGAACAATACCTGAAAAGGCTGGAAGGCGAATTGACCCGCATGGATACCTTGGTTGGCGAATTGCTGACGCTTTCCCGTTTGGAAACATCCAATATCCCGCTGGAAAAAGAAAGCCTGAAGCTCGTCCCCTTCCTGAAGAACATCGTGGAAGACAACCAAAGCATCGCCCAGCAGAACAAACAAACCGTTACCCTTTCGGTCGAACCCAGAATCCCCGAAAATGCCACGGTCTGCGCCAACGAAGGCTATTTGTACCGCGCGTTTGATAACGTTATCCGCAACGCCATCAATTACAGCCCCGAAGGCAGCACCATCCGCGTCAATATCGGACAAGACAGCAAGCATTGGATTGTGGACGTTACCGACAACGGTCCCGGCGTGGACGAAATGCAACTGCCGCACATTTTCACCGCCTTTTACCGTGCCGACTCCAGCGCCAGCAAACCCGGTACCGGCTTAGGCCTTGCCCTGACCCAACACATCATGGAGCAGCACAACGGCAAAATCATGGCTGAAAACATCAAGCCGAATGGTTTGAAAATGCACTTTATCCTGCCCAAAAAGAAAGTGAACGGCAAAACGGAAAAGCCGCATCCTAAAAACACTTGACCATGAATATTGCCCATCGGGGTTTGTATAGTGGATTAAATTTAAATCAGGACAAGGCGACGAAGCCGCAGACAGTACAGATAGTACGGAACCGATTCACTTGGTGCTTCAGCACCTTAGAGAATCGTTCTCTTTGAGCTAAGGCGAGGCAACGCCGTACTGGTTTAAAGTTAATCCACTATAAACAAATTGCCACACCCCAAGCCTACAAAAGGTCGTCTAAAAAGAACAAACCCTTACGTTCCCGCCTTTCAGACGACCTTTTATGCCATTTGTCATATATAATGCAAGTGAATAATTAAATCATTTAAAGTCTGCATGTTCTGCCATAAAGAGCAGCGAAACAGACTATCCATTGATAACAAAACCAACAACGAACGCTCAATCCCGTTCACTCATCACACACTCCTTCCAACCCAAACCGCCCGAAAGGTCGTCTGAAACGCAGCGTCCACACACCGAAAAGGAGGCACCATGTCCGCCCAATCCATGTCTGGCTACTTCTTCATGCCCAACCACATCATTCTCGTGGGCGCGAGCGAACGCCCATACAGCTTGGGCGAACGCATCCTGAGCAACCTCCTGAGCGCACCGTTTCAAGGTCAAATCACACCCGTCAACCTCCGCCACCGCACGGTTGCCGGACTCACCTCCTACACCAACCTCAACAAAATCCCCGGCAGCGCCGACCTCGTCATCGCCGTAACGCCGCCCGACAGCTACGACGCCCTGTTCAAATCCTGCCGCAAAAAACAGTTCGGCCACATCATCCTCATCCAAGACTGGGAAAGCCTGTCCGACGACGAATGGCACACCGCCGAAGCCGCCATCAAAAAACACCACGGCAACGAACTCAACATCAGCGTGTGCAGCCCCGCGGGCGTGCAGCTTCCATCGCAAAGCCTCAACATCAGTTCTCAACCCGACCATCCGGCAGGCTACACCGCCCTTTTGACCGGACACGCCTCCGTCAGCAGCGAAATCAACCTCATGCTGCAAAAAATGGGACAGGGCATTTCACGCCACATCAGCCTCAACTATCCGCTCAGCCCCACCACCTCTGCCGACTGGCTCAACCGTTTCGGCCACAACCGCCACACCAAAGTTGCCGTTATCGAACACAACCCAGCCGAAAACCAGCGCAACCTGTTCAGCGCCATCCGCCATTTCACCCGCCACACCCCGCTCATCCTCCACGTTACCCACCGTTCGGACGACACCGAAAAAGCCGTGTTACGCTGCCTCGCGCGCCATTGCAACTTCCTCGCCACATTCAGCAGCAGCGAACTCGAAGCCGCCCTGCACGCGCGTTTGTCCGACCTCCCCCCTCTGAACAGCATCGACATCCTGTCCGACACCCCTGCCGAGTGGCTGGAAACCTGTACCCCCCAAAACCTAAAACTCCAATTCCCCACCAAGCAGCCGCACATCCGCCAAGGCTACATCGGCAGCACACCCACGCCCGCCCATTACCACAGCATCGCCAGCCAACAACTTCAAAATACCCATACCGAAGCCCTGCTCGCCATCGTTGCCCCGACCGACAGTCCCGACGAAAAAAATCTGACCCGCACCCTGAGCATGCTGGCGAAACACACTGCCAAACCCTTGCTTGTCAGCAGCCGCTTTTCAGACGACCTCCTGCATTTCGACCGTCCCGAACAAGCCCTGCAAGCCGTATCGTTCCGCAACATTGCCGACCAACTGCAAAAAGAGCAGTTACGCATCGCCACGCCCAAAAAAGGTCGTCTGAAAACCCCGCAAGCAAGAAACATTACCAAAGCCCTCGCATCAAAAGACCTGCCCCTGCTTGCCGAAGCCCTGTGTCTGCCGGCTTATCAGCACACCGTGCATAACGCCGTGCAATTCCGTTTCCAACGCCATACCGCCTATGGTGACATCCTGACCGTATGCCATCAAGGCAGAACCGCCGCCGCGCTCCCGCCGTTCTCTACGCTGGACAGCGAACACATCGCCCGTTTCGCCCAACTCGACAATACACACACCCTCAACCAGCTCCTGCACACCCTAAACACACTCAGCCAACGGCAGCAATACATCGGCGAAATCCTGCTCAACCTCAACGGCGACCAATACAGCAGCGACTTTGTCTTGCATGCTGACGAACGTCCTTCCCCGAAAAACAAACCAACCAATATAGCCACCCTCAAGCTCGAGCAGGCCGCCGCCAAAGTACAGACCGCAGCAGAATACCTGCGCAGCAAAAATCCGACTGCCGCCGAGTTCCTCCGCAACACCGGCGAAGCCGCCGCCGAACTTTTGGGCGCAAAAACCGAAAGCGAAGACCCCATCCAAAACGTGCTCGCCCCCTACCCGACCGAGCATCCTGCCACGCTTACCCTGAAAAACGGCGAAACCGTAACCATCCACCCCTTCACCCCCGAAGACGCGGAAGCCAAGCAACAATTCGTCCGCAGCCTGTCTCCGCAAGCGCGCTACACCCGTTTTATGACCCATACCAACGAATTGCCCATCCCCACCCTCGCACGCTTCAGCAAACTTGACTATCACAGCGAAGCCGCATGGACGGCGCGCAATTCAGACGACCTCATCGTCGCCGTCAGCCGCTTCAGCCGTATCAACCGCAACGAATGCGAATTCGGCATCACACTTGCCGAAAACGTGCGCGGCAAAGGGTTGGCAGCGGAAATGATGAAGCTGATTATCCAATCGGCAACACAACAAGGCTACCGCGTCATGAGTGCCCAAATACTCAAATCCAACACCTCTATGCTTAAACTTGCTGAAAAATCAGGCTTTACCATCACCCCTTCAGAAGAAGACAACACTTTGTGCCAAGCGCGCCTCAACCTGACCACTCCGCAAAACAGCAACAAAAACAAATAAAAACTTGCATGAACAACGCAAAATATCCTAAAATTAGCGGTTTCTTATCTATCCGATTTTCTCAAAAGGACTCAAAATGGTAGTTATCCGTTTGGCTCGCGGTGGTTCTAAACACCGTCCCTTCTTCCACGTAGTCGTTGCCGACTCCCACAACCGCCGCGACGGCCGCTTCATTGAGCGCGTTGGCTTCTACAACCCTGTTGCCAATGAAAAACAAGAGCGCGTACGCCTCCAAGCCGACCGCCTGAACCACTGGATCGCCCAAGGCGCACAAGTCAGCGACGCAGTTGCAAAACTGATCAAAGAACAAAAAGCTGCTGCTTAATCACCGGCTAATCTTGCTATGACCGACACTCAGCAACGGGTAGCCATGGGCTACATCAAAGGCGTATTCGGCATCAAAGGCTGGCTCAAAATAGCCGCCAATACAGAATACGCCGACAGCCTCCTGGACTACCCTGAGTGGCAGTTAAGCAAAGACGGTAAAACCCTGAACGTAACACTCGAAGCCGGCAAAATCGTCAGCGGAGAGCTTCAGGTCAAATTCGAAGGCATAGACGATCGCGATCAAGCTTTTGCCCTGCGCGGCTATACCATCGAAATCCCCCGAGAAGAATTCGCCCCCACCGAGGAAGACGAATATTATTGGGCAGATTTAGTCGGCATGACCGTTGTCAACAAAGACAATATCGTGCTTGGCAAAGTCACAAACCTGATGGAAACCGGCGCCAACGATGTTTTGATGATTAATGGCGAACATGGTCAAATTCTGATCCCGTTCGTATCCAACTACATCGAAACCGTCGATACCGAAGGCAAAACCATTACCGCCGACTGGGGCTTAGACTACTGATGTTGATTCAAGCCATCACCATCTTCCCCGAAATGTTCGACAGCATTACCGAATACGGCGTAACCGGTCGCGCAAAAAAACAAAACCTTTGGCAATTCCAAGCCATCAATCCCCGCAAATTCGCCGACAACAAACTCGGCTATATTGACGACCGCCCCTTTGGCGGAGGTCCGGGAATGATTATGATGGCGCCGCCGCTACAAGCAGCGATAGAAGAAGCCAAACAAACATCTTCAGCACCTGCAAAAGTCATCTACCTTAGCCCGCAAGGTCAACCGCTGACCCACAAAAAAGCCGTAGAACTTGCAAAATCCCCGCATCTCATACTGCTTTGCGGACGATACGAAGGAATTGACGAGCGCCTACTGCAAAGCAGCGTAGATGAAGAAATCAGCATAGGCGACTTTGTCGTTTCCGGCGGAGAGCTACCCGCCATGATGCTGATGGATGCCGTACTCAGACTGATACCCGGCGTATTGGGCGACATACAGTCAGCCGAGCAGGATTCGTTTTCAGACGACCTATTAGACTGCCCCCATTACACCAAACCTTTAGAATTCCAAGGCATGACCGTCCCTGACGTATTGCGTTCGGGCAATCATGGCTTGATAGCCGAATGGCGGTTGAAACAATCGCTGCGGCGCACCCTGGAGCGCAGACCAGACCTGCTGGAAAAGCGCAGTTTAATCCCAAAGGAATCCCGCCTCTTAAAAGAAATCTTGCAAGAGCAACAGGAAATCCAATCATAATTTAGGAAAAACAATGAACCTGATTCAACAATTAGAGCAAGAAGAAATTGCTCGCCTGAACAAAGATATCCCTGAATTCGCACCGGGCGACACCGTAGTCGTTTCCGTACGCGTAGTAGAGGGTTCACGCAGCCGTCTGCAAGCTTACGAAGGCGTTGTTATCGCCCGTCGTAACCGCGGCTTGAACAGCAACTTCATCGTCCGCAAAATTTCCAGCGGCGAAGGCGTTGAGCGTACTTTCCAACTCTACTCCCCTACCGTAGAAAAAATCGAAGTAAAACGCCGCGGTGACGTCCGTCGCGCCAAACTGTACTACCTGCGTGGCCTGACCGGTAAAGCTGCCCGTATTAAAGAAAAATTGCCTGCCCGTAAAGGTTAAGCAAAAGAATTGCAAAGCAAAATCCCCACTTTTCAGTGGGGATTTTTTACATCATCTTTCTATCATTCGGCAGTAAATTCAATTACAGATAAGATTTCGGTTACCGGCCTACAAAAAAACCTTGATACAACTTCTACAAACCGTCAGCCTCTTAAAGTACATAAAAATAGATGCAGACAAATTGAGCCAAGCTTCCACCAAGAACAAACAAATGCCAAATACCATGACCATGTTTAATCTTTTTATCATTCACAAACCAATAGATACCGACGCTATACAATATACCGCCCAACGCAAGCCAAAACAGCCCGACAGATGAAAGCGATTGAACCAATGGAAATAAAGCAACCAAAATCAACCATCCCATCACCACATAAATAATCATGGACAACAGCCGTTTTTCACTCTTTCTCCCTATCGTAAGCTCTTGAATAATCCCTAAAAATGCCAAGCCCCATGACACACCGAAAAGCGACCAACCCCATTCTCCCTTAAGAGGAATCAAGGTAAACGGGGTATAGCTGCCTGCAATCAACAGATAAATCATGCAATGATCCACTTTTTGCAAGACAGCCTTAATTTTAGGTTGAGGAATACTGTGGTACAACGTTGAGCCCAGATACAGCAAAGACAGGCAAACACCATAAGTAATCGCACTGGCAAGCCGATATGAATCATCCGCCTTAATAATCATCAGCACCAATGCCGCAACAGCCAGCATGGCGCCGATCAAATGAGTATACGCATTAAAGCGTTCACCGTGATACATAAGAATCGTTCTTAGTTTGAAGAGACCGGCAAAGTGTACGCCAAACACAATACCGTAAGCGCAAGAAAATGATAAAGATAAGTTAAAACCAACACCGTTATCATTCCAAGACGCCTAATCCAGACCTCACCTTACATTCAACGTCATTCCTCTTTTCGCAGACGTTCCAAATGTTCGCGTACTTCCTGTACCTTTTCTTCAGTAAACAATTTCTCAATATTTTTCCAGATACTATGGTAACCATAAGGACCGTGTTGCATTTCCAACCTGGCCTCTTCCACCGACCAACCCTGATAAATAATACGGTACATTCCGGAAATCAAACCTGTACGATCAGCCCCATGATAGCAATGAACCAATACAGGGCCGTATTTTTGCTGCTTTTCAATTAAGAAAAGAGTTTGCGCGACATCTTTAGGCTTAATTTTCCACGTCAACAAAGGACGGTTCAGCAGCATCAAATTGCGGCCTTTTAAATGTGTTTCGTTGTCGTTCCGATCAAAAAATCGCAAATTAATCACGCTACGGATACCGAGTTGCTCAATCAGTTCCCCATCTTCCGCAACCGGCTGCTCACTGCGGTAAAGCTTATCGTCAATACGGTACAAATTAGCATCTTGCTTTACCAAAGTTGCCCAACGGGCGGAAACAGTAGAAATATCTTGAGGAGCCATAGAAGTGGAGCACGCAGCGAGGAAACATGAACACAAAATCACAGACACAAAATGACGCATAAATTCTTCTCTAAAATAAAACGTGATTGTAATGGCAGGTCGTCTGAAAACGAAGCTCGATTAAAGCAGACAACCGCAACCGGTAGCTTCAAGCATTTTCAGACGACCTTTATGTCGTACAAATCAAACACAAACCACATATCGATGGACAATTATCCCAACAAATGTAAAAAACAGTTTATTTTTGTCATAATTATATCTATGATAATACTTTATGCCATTTGATAAAAAAGCACCATTCCAATCAACAAAAAAGGGGACAATATGTCTGCAATCAACACTAAAATCAAAACCATCATCTTAACCGCCATCAGCGCGGCAATCCTGTCTGCTTGTGGAGGCGGCGGCGGTGGCGGTGGCGCATCCACTCTTTCCACTGGATCAACCAGCACAAGTGGCAACGGCAGCCCTGCTAAAAACAGCAGCCCAAGCAATGCCACCCCCAGCGCTACCAACAACAATAATGGCAATACCGTAGCAGCAGCTACCCCTAGTCATAACCGCGCTGACAATCTCGCGGACTTGATTGATGAAGCACCGCTTGAAGCAGTAAATGGCGCTACACCACTGCACACCAGCTTTATTTCCTCTGCCACTGCACAACAAGGCAATCCAAATGCCCAGTTACGTCTTACCAGAACAGCAGACGGAAAAGAATATACAGGTGATTTCTACCTTACTGACAGCAAAGAAAACAATCAAAACGGTTTAATTAGTTCATTGGATTTCAAAAACAATGACGAAGTAAAATTGGACGGCGTAGTAATTGCCAACCAAAATGCCGCTCAAGTCAATTGGACCACACCATATTCTCTGATTATGAAAGTATTTTCAGGCGGTAATACAAAAAGTGATGGAGGCCCACAAAACGGCAAGATAAGTGGCGACAGTAAAAACTTTATTAATGGTCGTGCCTCAATCGATGAGAAGATTACCGAACTGTACACTCAAATCGAAACAGCCAAAGAGACTTTAAAACAAGCTAAAGAGAAAGGCGATGCTGATGCTATCGCAAAAGCTCAGGCAAAACTTGACGAATTGAACGATTTATATGGTCGTCTTCGTGATGCGCGTCCTGCTATAGCTGCCGAAGCCAAAAGCTTGGCAGACAAATTGGCATACTTTAGAAAAGGTAACTTGGTTGCCGGGGATGGTAAACATCTCGTGTTTGACAAACGCTTCGACGGTGTATACATCATCCAATTTACTGATGGCACACAAATCGTCATGCACGACCCCGCTGCAGCCGGTTGGGCTTATCAAACCTTTGCATACTATTTTGATCCCAAAAACGATGTCGCATTCGGCTATCAAAGCTTAGGCGATGAGACCAAGTTCACCGACCTGCCGGAGAAAGGTACGGCAACTTACAACGGCTTGACTACTGCCTATGTTGTGAAAGGTGACCAAAGCCGTCAGCTGACAGCGGATGTTAAAGCCATTGCTGATTTCGGTTTGAAAGGCGTACGCTTTGAAACTACCAATTCCCAATTCCATTCCCTCGACGCCAACGGCCGCCGTGTAAGCGAAGCCGATGCGAAATACGACATGAAAGGTACGGCAAAATGGGAAAACGGCAACCTCTTCCTTGGCTCGGTTGAAGCAGCCGCAGCAGGTCTGAAAGGTAATTTGAGCGGTAAATTCTACGGTGCAAAAGCTGCTGAAATCGGCGGTACTTACGGCCTGAAAAACCAAGACGGCAGCGAACACCTCATCGGCGGTTACGGCGCGAAACGTCAATAATCCTAATGACTGTCTCCTTTAAAAAGGTCGTCTGAAAGACTGTTTGCAGTTTCAGACGACCTTTTTCTTTTAACCTGCCAAACATACCCGCACCAATATGAAAGCGCATAACATGATCACCTAATGCAGCGACAGATTGATTTGAAATCAGGGCAAAACAAGGAAGTTATCCTTATCCGGCAGCTTTATCCCCTATCTTCATCACCCTCTGCCCGCTTCTATTACCAACTTCTCTAATAATCACGCCGCAGAAAAGGCGCAATTGTGGCATAATCTGCACCAAATCAAACAGACATCGGCAATGCACACCATACCGGCGCGTGAATCCGATGGCTTTATCACCAAACTTTCAGACAAATCAAACCAAGACAGGGTTTCCGGCCAGAGGTCGTCTGAAAGTATCCGCTTCAACGAAATTAAAACCGACAAATGTAAAGAGCAGAAAGTCTCACATGACAACCCAAACCCTTTTAATCGAACTCCTTACCGAAGAACTCCCCCCCAAAGCCCTGAATAATTTAGGCAACCACTTCGCCGCTTCTGTTGCCGAAGGCTTGGAAAAAGCGCAACTGATTGACGGCGCAGCCGAATTTACTGCCTACGCCTCGCCGCGCCGTTTGGCCGTTCAAGTCAAAAACGTGAAAGCCGTTCAAGCCGATCAGAAAATCGTGAAAAAAGGCCCTGCCGTGGCGAATGCCATGAAAGATGGTGCGCCGACCAAGGCTTTGGAAGGTTTTGCACGCGGTGCGGGGGCGAAAATCGAAGACTTGACCATCGTCCACGACGGCAAGCAGGATGTGTACGCCTACGAATACGTCCAAACCGGCAAACCGTTGGGCGAACTTTTGGAAGACATTATCAATCAAGCCGTTAAGAAACTGCCGATTCCGAAAGTAATGCGTTGGGGCAGCAGCACGTTTACCTTCGTGCGCCCCGTTCACGGGCTGATTGTGCTGCACGGCGGCGACATCGTGAACGTCAGCGTTTTGGGCCTGCAAAGCGGCAATCAAACCTTGGGACACCGCTTCCTTTCCAGCAGCGAAATCACCATTGAAAACGCCGACAGCTACGCCGCACAAATGCGCGAGCAAGGCAAAGTCGTCGCTTCGTTTGTCGAGCGCAAAGCCGTGATTCAGACGGCTTTGAACGAGCAGGCAGGTCGTCTGAAAGCCACCGTAGCCGCCGATGAAGCCCTGCTGGACGAAGTGACCGCGCTGGTTGAATGGCCTGTGGTATTGGAAGCCGGTTTTGAAGAACATTTCCTCGCCGTGCCGCAGGAATGCCTGATTCTGACCATGCAGCAAAACCAAAAATACTTCCCGCTGCTCGACCAAAACGGCAAGCTGATGAACCGCTTCCTGCTGGTCTCCAACCTGCAAACCGAAGACCCGTCGCACATCATCCAAGGCAACGAACGCGTTTTGCGCGCGCGCCTGTCTGATGCCGAGTTCTTCTACAAACAAGACCAAAAAGCGACTTTGGAAAGCCGCCTGCCCAAGCTGGCGAACGTGGTTTACCACAACAAAATCGGTTCGCAAGCCGAACGCATCGAACGCCTGCAAAGCGTCGCTGCCCACATCGCCAAAGCTTTAGGCGCGGACGCTGCCGCAGCCGAACGCGCCGCGCGTTTGGCGAAAGCCGACTTGGTTACCGAAATGGTCGGCGAGTTCCCCGAACTGCAAGGCACGATGGGCAAATACTACGCCCGTTTGGACGGTGAAACCGAAGAAATCGCCGAAGCCGTCGAGCAGCACTATCAACCGCGCTTTGCCGGCGACAACCTGCCGAACGGCAAAGTCGCCACTGCCGTTGCGCTGGCCGACAAGCTGGAAACTTTGGTCGGCATTTGGGGCATCGGCCTGATCCCGACCGGCGACAAAGACCCTTACGCCCTGCGCCGTGCCGCCTTGGGTATTTTGCGGATGCTGATGCAGTATGGTTTGGACGTAAACGAGCTGATTCAGACGACCTTCGACAGCTTCCCCAAAGGTTTGCTCAACGAGAAAACGTCGTCTGAAACCGCCGACTTCATGCAGGCGCGCCTTGCCGTGTTGCTGCAAAACGACTATCCGCAAGACATTGTTGCCGCCGTACTTGCCAAACAGCCGCGCCGTTTGGACGATTTGACCGCCAAACTGCAAGCCGTCGCCGCATTCAAACAACTACCCGAAGCCGCCGCACTCGCCGCTGCCAACAAACGCGTGCAAAACCTGCTGAAAAAAGCCGATGCCGAGTTGGGCGAAGTCGATGAAAGCCTGCTGCAACAAGACGAAGAAAAAGCCCTGTATGCTGCCGCACAAGACTTGCAGCCGAAAATCGCCGCCGCCGTTGCCGAAGGCAATTTTCAGACGGCCTTGTCCGAACTGGCCTCCGTCAAACCGCAAGTCGATGCCTTCTTCGACGGTGTGATGGTGATGGCGGAAGATTCCGCCGTAAAACAAAACCGTCTGAACCTGCTGAACCGCTTGGCAGAGCAGATGAACGCGGTAGCCGATATTGCGCTCTTGGGCGAATAATATCGAGCCATAAATAAAGGTCGTCTGAAAACGGACAAACAGCTTTGTCCAACGTTTTCAGACGACCTTTTTGATTCTATGAATCTATAGTGGATTAAATTTAAATCAGGACAAGGCGACGAAGCCGCAGACAGTACAGATAGTACGGCAAGGCGAGGCGAGGCAACGCCGTACTGGTTTAAAGTTAATCCACTATAACGCCATCCGCTCGCCCGCAAAGCCAATTCCCGCTCACATCCTTGTCTTAGCCCCATCCCATTCCGTGTGGGCACGGCCTATTTACTATATAATTTCGACTTTCAGCATTTTCCGCGCTTAATCATGAAACGGCTCAAACGCATCAAAACCATCCTCCGCACGCTTTACCTCTACCGCCTCGCCGAGCTGTTTGCCGCGCTTGTCCGTCCGGGCTGGACGCGGACGCTGTTGAAAATGCTGCCGCAGTCGTCTGAATTGGAAAACGAACCGCCTGCCGTCCGCCTGCGCCTTGCCCTAGAAAACCTGGGGCCGATTTTCATCAAATTCGGGCAGGTTCTGTCCACACGCCCCGATTTGATTCCGCATGATTACGCGGTCGAACTGGCAAAGCTGCAAGACAAAGTCCCGCCGTTTGATGCGCAGCTTTCACGCTCGCAAATCGAAAAATCGCTGGGGCAATCCATCGAAACGCTGTATGCGGAATTTGAAACCGAACCCGTCGCCAGCGCGTCCATCGCCCAAGTACACAAAGCCCGCCTGCATTCGGGCGAACAAGTGGCGGTCAAAGTCTTGCGCCCCAACCTTTTGCCCGTTATCGAACAAGATTTGTCGCTGATGCGTTTCGGCGCGGCTTGGGTCGAGCGTCTGTTTGCCGACGGCAAGCGTTTGAAACCGCGCGAAGTGGTGGCGGAATTCGACAAATATCTGCATGACGAGTTGGATTTAATGCGCGAAGCCGCCAATGCCAGCCAGCTCGGCCGCAACTTTCAAAACAGCGATATGCTGATTGTGCCCAAGGTGTTTTACGACTACTGCTCCAGCGACGTACTGACCATCGAATGGATGGACGGCACGCCCGTATCGGAAATCGCCAAACTCAAAGCCGACGGCATCGATTTGCACAAACTTGCCGATTACGGCGTGGAAATCTTCTTCACACAAGTCTTCCGCGACGGCTTTTTCCATGCCGATATGCACCCTGGCAACATTTTGGTCGCCGCCGACAACCGCTACATCGCCCTCGATTTCGGCATCGTCGGCACGCTGACCGACTACGACAAGCGCTATCTCGCCATCAACTTCCTCGCCTTTTTCAACCGCGATTACCACCGCGTCGCCACCGCCCACATCGAATCAGGCTGGGTGCCTGCCGACACGCGCGCGGAAGAATTGGAAGCCGCCGTCCGCGCCGTGTGCGAACCGGTGTTCAACAAACCGATTTCACAAATTTCCTTCGGCCTCGTATTGATGCGCCTGTTTGAAGTCAGCCGCCGCTTCAATGTCGAAATCCAGCCGCAGCTTGTATTGCTGCAAAAAACGCTGCTCAACATCGAAGGCTTGGGACGGCAGCTTGATCCCGATTTGGACCTGTGGAAAACCGCCAAACCGTTTTTGGTGAAATGGATGAACGAACAGGTCGGTCCTAAAGCCTTTTTGCGCAACCTCAAAAACGAAGCCCCCGACTGGGCGCAAATCATCCCTTCCCTGCCCCGCAAAATCAATGCGCTGGTTGACGAAAACCGCCAGCAGGAAATGCGCGATGCCTATATCCATTTGGTCAAAGTGCAGCAGCGGCAAAGCATGTGGCTGGGCGTGATTGCGATTGTGTTGCTGCTGATTTTGCTGTTTGATTAAAAATCCATATACACAAAAGGTCGTCTGAAAACGAAATAGTGGTTTTAGAAAAACTCGCTATCCGCATTTTCAGACGACCTTTTATTATGAATTTGCATAAAACGCGCACCTCAACCGTAGCGTGGGCTCCGCCCACGAAAATTGGATATTTTGCCCATCGCCCCAAGCAAAATAGACCGATATATTCTCGCGGGCAAAGCCCACACTACTTTTCCACTCGTTACCAAGGTCGTCTGAAAACATGGATTGCGGCTAAGCAAACCTGATATGACCGTTTTCAGACGACCTTCTATTGCGAGTTTGAATACAATACCCGCCGCAGCCGTAGCGTGGTCTCTGCCCACGAAAATCAGGATATTTTGCTACTCGCCCCAAGCAAAATAGACCGATATATTTCTCGCGGGCAAAGCCCATACCACCTCTTCCCTTCATCATCGAGGTCGTCTGAAAACGTCAACCGTTCCCATCGCATAAAACTGCGCTTTTCAGACGACCTTTACAGTTTTTGAGTCATTCCCCGATATGCTATAATCCGCCGTTAAACTTTTATCTTTTCAGGAAAAACCATGAGCTTGAAATGCGGCATCGTCGGCCTGCCCAACGTAGGCAAATCCACCCTCTTTAACGCGCTGACCCAATCGGGCATCGAAGCGGCGAACTATCCTTTCTGCACCATCGAACCCAACGTCGGCATCGTCGAAGTGCCCGACCCGCGCATGGCGGAGCTGGCGAAAATCGTCAATCCGCAAAAAATGCAGCCCGCCATCGTCGAGTTCGTCGACATTGCCGGTTTGGTCGCAGGCGCGAGCAAAGGCGAAGGCTTGGGCAACCAGTTCCTCGCCAACATCCGCGAAACCGACGCCATCGTCAACGTCGTACGCTGCTTCGACGACGACAACATCGTCCACGTTTCCGGCAAAGTCGATCCGATTGCCGACATCGAAACCATCGGCACTGAACTAGCCCTTGCCGACCTCGCCAGCGTCGAAAAAGCCATCGTCCGCGAAGAAAAACGCGCCCGCTCAGGCGACAAAGACGCGCAAAAACTGGTCGAACTGTGCAAAAAACTGCTGCCGCATCTGGACGAAGGCAAACCCGTCCGCTCCTTCGGCTTAGACGCGGAAGAACTTGCCATGCTCAAACCGCTGTTCCTGCTGACCGCCAAGCCCGCCATGTATGTCGGCAACGTTGCCGAAGACGGTTTTGAAAACAATCCGCACCTCGACCGCCTGAAAGAATTGGCTGAAAAAGAAAACGCCCCCGTCGTTGCCGTTTGCGCCGCAATGGAGAGCGAAATCGCCGAATTGGAAGATGATGAAAAAGCCGAGTTCCTCGCCGAGATGGGCTTGGAAGAACCCGGCCTGAACCGCCTGATCCGCGCGGGCTACGACCTCTTGGGCCTACAAACCTACTTCACCGCCGGCGTCAAAGAAGTCCGCGCCTGGACCATCCACAAAGGCGACACCGCCCCGCAAGCCGCCGGCGTCATCCACACCGACTTCGAACGCGGCTTCATCCGCGCCCAAGTCATTTCCTACGACGATTTTGTGTCGCTCGGCGGCGAAGCCAAAGCCAAAGAAGCCGGCAAAATGCGCGTGGAAGGCAAGGAATATGTCGTGCAGGACGGGGATGTGATGCACTTTTTGTTTAACGTGTAAAACTTTTTTATACAAGGGAAAACCCAAAGAAAAGAGCCTATTTCAAAAAGAGGCTCTTTGTTATAAGATAGATTTTCCCCACCTACCAGCTCAAAAGGTGAGATTATGCCATCCTCTATTTACACTTTAGCAGATACTATTCTTGATATTCAATCTACTGCGCTCTCTAATCTACAACTACAAAAGCTTGCTTATTTTTGTTATGGCATTGCATTAGCTAAAAAAATTAAACTACTTAATGTAGAAAATCCCTTTGAAGCATGGCCTTTAGGGCCTGTTAATAGAGACTTATATTTTTCTTTACGGCAATTTCAGGGTAGTTCGATTCCAAGAGATTATATTCATCACCTTTCTCATGTCTATAATCACAATATCTATACTCCCGAAGAACGTGACGTGATTACAGAAACATTAAAAAAAATAGGACATCTACCTGCTTTCAAATTAGTAGATTTAAGTCATCTACCAAATTCCCCTTGGGATATTACATTTAAAAAAGGAGCTGGCAATGGACAGATTATCCCTGATCATTTAATCCAAGATTATTTTAGTAGCTAAAGAGAAGATTTACATGCAAGAACATCACTTAGGCAACCCTTTGGATAATCTTGAGAAATTACTTGAACAAGCTAACCGAATACCAGAATCTCAAAATACCTTAGATGATTCTCAAGAACCCAGAAATCAGCATTATGAATATCGAGTAGTTGTTTTTTTAGATATTCTAGGATTTAAAGATCTTATTAGGAAAAGCCAAACTGCTAAAAACCTTGATAATTTAATTTTTGCATTGGAACAGCCTAAAAATCCAAGTGCTAACAAATTTATTAGTACTTGGAAAATTGAGAAAACAGCAGATGATTACGATGACAAACTGACTACATTCTCTGATTTTTTTGCGTTTTCTGTCCCATTAAAAGTTGATGAAAATGACAGGCTGACTGTTGAGGGAGCAGAAAATTTAGCACTTCTCATTTATACTTCATTTTTTCGAGCGAGAGAGTTGCTAACGCATGGTTTTTTGTGTAGAGGGGGAATCTCAGCAGGATGGCTTTATCATGATGACAGCAATGAAAATCAAATATTATTTGGCCCTGCATTTAATAGAGCCTATCAACTAGAATCTGAGTTGGCTTCAATTCCTCGGATTATATTAGATAGCAAAGTAAAAAATCTTATTTACGATTATAATAAGTCTCCTGATAATGCCTCTTGTAAATTTTATAAATTATTTGATGCTCATATAAAGCAAGCTATTGATGGACCTGCTTATATTGATATTTTTGCAGATTTTTATACAAAAACAGAGAGTGCTTATCCTACTTATTTAGATATAGATAAGGATATTATTGCCATTCGTAACCATTTATGTGAAAAGCTTCAAGATTCTACGGATAATCCTCACGTATTTCACAAAATATCCTCAATTAGTAGGTTATTCAATAAAGCGTTAAAAGATTCAGGTAGAGGTCACAATCAATCTCTCCTAGTCCCTAGCGAATACTTACCAGAATAGTTTAAAGATAAATAAATGAGCGTACTAAAAGACCTACAATCGCGCGGCCTTATCGCGCAAACTACCGACATCGAAGCCTTAGACGCTTTGTTAAACGAACAAAAAATCGCCCTCTACTGCGGTTTCGATCCGACCGCCGACAGCCTGCATATCGGCCACTTGCTGCCCGTATTGGCTTTGCGCCGTTTCCAACAGGCGGGGCATACGCCGATTGCTTTGGTGGGCGGCGCGACCGGTATGATCGGCGACCCCAGCTTCAAAGCAGTGGAGCGCAGCTTGAATTCCGCCGAAACCGTTGCCGGCTGGGTAGAAAGCATCCGCAACCAACTGAAACCGTTTTTGAGCTTTGAAGGCGAAAACGCCGCCATTATGGCGAACAACGCCGACTGGTTCGGCAGCATGAACTGCCTCGACTTCCTGCGCGACATCGGCAAGCATTTTTCTGTCAACGCCATGTTGAACAAGGAATCCGTCAAACAGCGTATCGAGCGCGACGATGTGGGTATTTCCTTCACCGAGTTCGCCTATTCCCTGCTGCAAGGCTACGACTTTGCCGAATTAAACAAACGTCATGGCGCGGTTTTGGAAATCGGCGGCTCCGACCAATGGGGCAACATCACCGCTGGTATCGACCTGACCCGCCGTCTGAACCAAAAACAAGTATTCGGTCTGACCCTGCCGCTGGTCACCAAATCCGACGGCACCAAATTCGGCAAAACCGAAGGCGGCGCGGTATGGCTGAACGCGAAGAAAACCTCGCCGTATCAGTTCTACCAGTTCTGGCTGAAAGTGGCCGATGCCGATGTGTATAAATTCCTGAAATACTTCACCTTCCTGTCTATCGAAGAAATCGACGCCATCGAAGCGAAAGACCAAGCCAGCGGCACCAAGCCCGAAGCGCAACGCATCCTCGCCGAAGAAATGACCCGCCTGATTCACGGCGCAGCCGCCCTGCAAGCCGCGCAGCGCATTTCCGAAAGCCTGTTTGCCGAAGACCAAAGTCATCTCACCGAAAGCGACTTCGAACAGCTCGCCCTCGACGGCCTGCCCGCATTTGAAGTTTCAGACGACCTCAACGTCGTCGAAGCCTTGGTCAAAACCGGCTTAGCCTCGTCCAACAAAGAAGCGCGCGGTTTTGTGAACAGCAAAGCGGTATTGCTCAACGGCCAAGCCGCCGAATCGAACAACCCGAACCATGCCGCCGAACGCCCCGACGATGCCTATCTGCTGACCGACGCGCACAAACGCTTCGGCAAATACACCATCGTACGACGCGGCAAACGCAACCACGCGCTCTTGGTTTGGAAATAAGCCTTAAATGACAAAGGTCGTCTGAAAACTTTTTTCAGACGACCTTTTTTCTACCGTCAACAGTATGATAGCGAATATATTCCCATCTATAGTGGATTAACTACAGATCGGCACGGTATTTCCCATTCATACCGTCTGAGGCTTCGTCTTGCCCTGATTCACAGTCAATCTGCCACACCTGCGCTCATCATAAATCTTAAATCCAGTAACGCCCTATCCATTTGAATTTAATGAACAATAAGAAAGAAACACCATGACTTCCCTCTACACTCTTGCCGACCTGAAGACCGCCTACCAGCGCAAAGAAAAACTGAAATATCTATACTTCTGGGGACACACGCCAAAACATATAGTGGATTAAATTTAAATCAGGACAAGGCGACGAAGCCGCAGACAGTA
>CAUSDA010000020.1:0-33237 GCA_963529965.1 uncultured Neisseria sp. | reverse complement strand
TCTCTTTGAGCTAAGGTGAGGCAACGCCGTACTGGTTTAAAGTTAATCCACTATAGTGTTGTTTTGCGTTTTCAGACGACGTCTTTGAATGGTTTATCAAACGTCGTCTGAAAATAAAGGTACAGCTTTGTATTTTAATGGCGATGCAGTTTAAACAGCAGCTTTCCGTCGCTGTTTCAGACGACCCCTGTTCCTTACCAATTCACGCGTACTGCCCTGCTGCCGAGCAGTTTTTCCAGTTCGTCGAATAACGCAGAGCTCGGCGTCACCATCCATTTCGGCGACACTTGAAACCTGCCTGACGCTTTGCCGTTTCTGTACGACAATTGCAGCGGGATGTGCGGCGTGTCGGGCAGGCGGTGGGCGGTGAGGATGGCGGCGAGGCGCGCGATGTCGTGGCCGGGGGCGAGGGCGAGGCTGAGGCTGCGGGCGTAACGTTCGCGCGCCATTTGCAGGGTCATGACTTGGTTTGCCATGATGCGCAGCCCGTCGCCGCCGCCGTAGTCGTCGCGGCTGACTTTGGATTCGATAATCAGCACTTGGTCGGACTTGAGGTAGTCGGCGCAGTTTTCCAGCGTCTGGCCGCTGACCATGATTTCAATCTGCCCGCTCAAATCTTCGAGGCTGACGAAGGCGATTTTGCTGCGCTTGCCCATCATGGTGCGCACGGCGGTAACGAATCCGGCGAGGCGCACGCTGTCTTGCGGTTTCAGACGGCCTAATTTGGTCGGGGCGATTTGGCGGACTTCTTGGGCATACGGGCCGAAGGGGTGGCCGGACAGGTAAAAGCCGATGACGGTTTTTTCTTCGGCGAGTTTTTCCGATTCGCTCCACATGGGCGCGTCGATGAGCTGCACCGGTTCGATGGCGTCTTCCATCATGTCAAACAGCCCGCCCTGATTGGCGTTGGCGGCTTTTTGGTCGGCGTTGTTCATGGCGAGGTCGATGTTTGCCAAGAGCATGGCGCGGTTGGGTTCGATGCTGTCGAACGCGCCGCCGCGTATCAGGGCTTCGAGGGTGCGGCGGTTCATGTGTTCTTTGCCGACGCGCTCGCAGAAGTCCAACAGGCCGGTAAACTTGCCGCCGCTTTGCCGCGCGGCGATGATGGATTCGACGGCGGCTTCGCCCGTGCCTTTAATCGCGCCGAGTGCGTAGCGGATTTTCATGTTCGGATACGGCGTGAAGCGGTAGTCGGATTCGTTGATGTCGGGCGGCAGGAACTCGATGCCGTTGGCGCGGCAGTCGTCGTAGAAATGCTTGAGCTGGTCGGTGTTGTCCAATTCAGACGACATGGTCGCCGCCATAAATTCGGCGGGGTAATGGGCTTTGAGCCATGCGGTCTGGTAGGAAATCAGGGCGTAGGCGGCGGCGTGGGATTTGTTGAAACCGTAGCCGGCGAATTTTTCCATGTAGTTGAAGATTTCGTCGGATTTTTCGCGCGAAATGCCTTGTTTTGCCGCGCCTTCGGCAAAGATTTCGCGGTGTTTCACCATTTCTTCGGGCTTTTTCTTACCCATGGCGCGGCGCAGCAAGTCCGCGCCGCCGAGCGAGTAGCCGCCGATAATCTGCGCCGCCTGCATCACTTGTTCCTGATACACCATAATCCCGTAGGTCGGCGCGAGGATGCCTTCGAGCAGCGGGTGGATGTATTGGAACTCCTGACCTTTCATGCGCGCGACGAAGTCGGGAATGTTGTCCATCGGGCCGGGGCGGTAGAGCGATACGAAGGCGATGAGTTCTTCAAACTTGGTGGTGTGCGCCGTTTTCAGCATTTTTTTCATGCCGGTCGATTCGAACTGGAAGACGGCGGTGGTGTTCGCATCGCGGAAGATTTTGTAGGCGGCCTGGTCGTCGAGCGGGATTTTACCGACATCGACAATATCGCCGGTGGTGTTTTTGATGTTGTTCTGCGCCATTTCGATAATGGTCAGGTTGCGCAGGCCTAAAAAGTCGAACTTCACCAAACCCACGTCTTCCACGTCGCCCTTGTCGTACATGGATACGGGCGAGGCGGATTCGTCCGCCTGATACACGGGGCTGTAATCGGAAATCTTACCCGGCGCAATCAACACGCCGCCCGCGTGCATACCCAGACCGCGCGTCAGGTCTTCCAGCTTTTTCGCCAGCGTAATCAGTTCGTCCGCTTCTTCCGCTTCAATCAATTCCTGAATCTGCGGCTCCGCCTTCATTGCCTCGTCCAAACCCAAAGGTTTGTTGGCTTCCAGCGGAATCAGCTTAGACAGTTTGTCGCACAGGGTAAACGGCAGTTCCAGCACGCGCCCTACGTCGCGTATCACCGCTTTGGACGACATCGTGCCGAAGGTCACAATCTGGCTCACCGCCTGCGCGCCGTATTTGTCGCGCACATACTCAATCACGCGGCCGCGGTTGCTTTGGCAAAAGTCCACGTCGAAGTCGGGCATGGAAACGCGTTCGGGGTTTAGGAAACGTTCGAACAGCAGCGCGTATTTCAGCGGATCGAGGTCGGTAATCTTCAGCGAATACGCCACCAGCGAACCCGCGCCCGAACCGCGTCCCGGACCCACCGGACAGCCATGCGTTTTTGCCCAGTTGATAAAGTCTTGTACGATAAGGAAATAGCCGGGGAATTTCATCTGGATGATGATGTTCAGCTCAAAATCCAGCCGCTCCTGATATTCCGGCATTTTCGCCGCCCGCTCCGCTTCGTCGGGATAAAGCTGAACCATGCGTTCCTGCAAACCCTCGTTTGAGAGCTTCACCAAATAATCGTCGAGCGACAGGCCGTCCGGCGTCGGGAACAGGGGCAGGAAGTTTTTGCCCAGCGTGATATGGATATTGCAGCGTTTGGCAATTTCCACCGTGTTTTCCAAGGCTTCGGGCAAGTCGGCGAAACGTTCCAGCATCGTTTCCGGCGGAATGAAAAACTGGCTCGGCGTGAAATCGCGCGGACGTTTCTTGTCCGTCAGCACCCAGCCGCCCGCGATGCACACCCGCGCCTCGTGCGCGTTGAAATCGTCGCGGCTCATAAACTGCGTCGGATGCGTCGCCACCACCGGCAAACCCAATTCCTCCGCCAGCTTTACGCTGCCCGAAACGCAAGCCTCCCATTCGGGACGCTCGGGCAGGCGTTGCAGCTCCAGATAAAACGCATCGGGAAACCACGCCGCATACTTCAACGCCGCCGCACGCGCCGCGTCTTCATTGCCGTTCAAGAGATTCACGCCCACTTCGCCGTAATGCGCGCCGCTCAAACAAATCAAGCCGCTGTTGTCGCCGTTTTCCAGCCATTCGGGATTGAGTTCCGCATGATGGACATTGCGGTCTTTGCCGACATAAGCCGCCGTCAAAAGCTCGCTCAGGCGCAGATAGCCCGCATCGTTGCGGATAATCAGCATGGCGCGGAACGGCTTGTCGGGCGCATTCGGATTGCCTATCCACACGTCCGCCGCCCCGACAGGCTTAATCCCCGCGCTGCGGCAGGCTTTATAGAATTTCACCAAACCGAATTCGTTCATCAAATCACTGATGCCCAAAGCAGGCAAACCGTATTCCTGCGCTTTGGCAATCAGTTTTTTAATCCGCACCATACCGTCGGTAATCGAAAACTCGGTATGCAGGCGCAGCGGGATGTAGGTCGGCTCGGTCATAGCAAAATCGGCGTGAACAATAAAAGGCGTATTGTAGCAGGGTTGGAAAAAGGTCGTCTGAAAACGAGTGAAGCGAGTTTCGCTAAAACGAGTGAAGCGGGCTTTCAGACGACCTCAACGGTAGAGGCAGATGGCGGCAGCATCATGGTGTCGGTTTGTTTGGCAATCGGGCGGGACTGTGTAACGGTTTCACAAAAATGAAAAGATGACGGTATAAACTGAAAAGGCTGGCAAAGCGGCGGAATAGGAATGATGAATATTGATTTAAATCATACGTCATTGAGGGCTGGTGCGATAATATGAATATGTTATCAAACAACTTCAAACGAAAGGAAAACCATGAAAGCCGTCCGCTTGGTTCTTGCCGCATCTTTGGTTTCTACGCTTGCCGCCTGCGGCAGCTCCTCTTCCGCGCTGTCCGATGCGATAGGCAAAGGCTTTGATCCTAAGGCTAAGGGCGTGAAATACATTACCGTTTTCGAGAGCGTTCCCGAAAACGGCACGATGCAGCTGAGTGCCAACAATAAGGTGCAAACGCTTAAAAAAGGCGACAATTTGGACACCGCCTTTCTGAAGCGCGACAAGATTTCCTATTATGACTACGTCGGCAAAATCAACGTCAACGGACAGGTCATCGATTTGGAACGCGGCGACTTTATGGTTTACAAACAAGACAATTCGGCTGTCGCTGCCAAATATATCAAGCAGAAAGCCGATCCTGCCGACGGCAACAAGCTGAAAGACTTACAGGCGTATGAATTTAAAGTCGGCGAAGTGCAAGGTAAGGAAATTGCCTTTAAAGACCTGCCGCAACTGGGCCGCTATACCTACCGCGGTATCGCGTTTAACGGCGACGATAATAGCGGCCGCCTGACGTACACCATCGATTTTGAGAAAAAACAAGGTCAGGGCAAAATCAGCGGCATGGCGCCTGATTACAATGTCGATTTGGCTGCCGCCAACATTGCCGCAGCAGGGGCGGGTTCGGCAATCAACGGACGCGCGACGCTCAACAATGAAGACAAAGGCAGCTACCGTTTGAACATTTTCGGCAGCAAGGCCGAAGAGATTGCCGGTAAGGCGCAAGTGAAAGTCGGCGATAAAGAAAAAGACATCGGACTTGCCGGTAAAAAAGAATAATGGAAAGAGACGTGTAAAAGGTCGTCTGAAAACGCGGTTCAACCAGGTCTTAAATCCGGTTTGCCGCTTTTCAGACGACCTTTTTTGATGGGGCGGAGTTTGGACGCGGACGGATTGTCCGGCTATGGCAGCCGATATCGGAAGGGTCGTCTGAAACCGGACATCAGGCGTAGTGGCCTGCGCCCAAGATGCAGGCTTTGGCTGCACCGGTCGCATGGTTCGGGCTGCTGGGCGTTCGGTTTATCCAGCACGCGGCGAGCCAGGCGAAAGCGGCGGCTTCGACCCATTGCGGGTCAAGGTGGAGCGCTGCGGTGCTGTTCAATCCGACAGCGGGGGAGAACAGGTCCGCCAAATCCTGCATCAAAACCGGATTGCGGATGCCGCCGCCGCAGATATAGAGATTGCACGTGTCGGGGGCGGCTGTATCAACGGCGTCGCAGATGGTTTGCGCGGTGTAGCGAACCAAGGTTCTTAAAACATCTTCGGGTTTTTCGCCGCCTTTCAGACGACCTTGAAGCCAGTTTAAGGAGAAAAGCTCCCTGCCCGTACTTTTGGGATGGGGTCGTCTGAAATAGGGATGGTCGAGCAGGCGGTTCAGCAAATCAGACAGGATAGCGCCTTGTGCGGCGCGTTGCCCGTCGCGGTCGTATGACTGCTGCCAGTTGTGCTGCATCCACGCGTCCATCAGCATATTGCCGGGACCGGTGTCGAAGCCGAAAGCGGCTTGCTGCGGCGGTAAGACGCTGATGTTGGAGATGCCGCCGATATTGAGGACGACGCGGGTTTCCTGCGGATGTTGGAACAGGGCTTGATGGAAGGCGGGAACCAGCGGCGCGCCTTGCCCGCCCGAAGCCAAATCGCGGCTGCGGAAGTCGCCGATAGTAAAAATGCCGGTCAGTTCCGCCAGCAGGGGCAAGTCGGCAAGCTGGATGCTGTAACCGTGTTCGGGGGCGTGGCGGACGGTTTGCCCGTGGCAGCCGATGGCGGTAACGGCTTCGGCGGGCAGGTTTTGTTCTGAGAGGAGGGTGTGGACGGTTTGCGCGTAAAGGCGGCTGAGGGTCTGGGACAGGATATTGCTGCGGTGCAATTCGTTGTCGCCGATATTTTGAAGGTTCAGAAGCTCTTGACGGAGGTCGTCTGAATACGGGGTAAAGGCATGAGCCAGCGCGCCCTGCCATTGATTGCCCTGCATACGGATAAGCACGGCATCTGCACCGTCCATGCTGGTGCCGGACATGATGCCGATATAAAGTTGGGTATTCATGGGTTGTGGTTCGGATTAGGCCGTAAAAAAACATTTTAACGCGGTTTTGCGATTTGTCAGGTATTTGGCGCGGCGAAGGTAAATAAATGTTTCAAGAAAGATTGCAAAAAGGTTACAATAGTCTGAAACACATCCGCAATTCTTAAGGAAGCTGATCCTATGGCTCAAACTCAGATGAGTGCCAACTTGAAGCTGATTAATGCTGTCTTTGCCGCTATGCTGGTGGGCATGGTCGGCTATTTTATTTACTGGGGCTTGGGCTATACCCATTACAACCATTCCATATTGTTCATTATCGCTACCATGTTCGGCGTTTTCATGGCGTTTAACGTGGGCGGTAACGATATCGCCAATTCCTTCGGTACCAGCGTCGGCTCCGGTACGCTGACGATTCCCCAGGCTTTGCTGATTGCGGCGGTGTTCGAGGTCAGCGGCGCGGTGATTGCGGGCGGCGAAGTGACCGATACCATACGCAAAGGCATTGTGGATTTGAACGGCATCGACCTTCAGCCCATGCAGTTTGTCTTTATCATGATGTCCGCGCTGCTTGCGGCGGCATTGTGGCTTCTGTTTGCCTCGCGCAAAGGCCTGCCCGTTTCCACTACCCACGCCATTATCGGCGGTATCGTCGGTAGCGCGGTCTGCATGGCGGTGATGAACAACATGAACGCGGGCGATCTGATTCAATGGAGCAAATTGGGCGAAATCGCCCTGTCTTGGGTTTTGTCCCCCATTTTGGGCGGTACGGTTTCCTATTTACTGTTTTCCAGAGTGAAGAAAAACGTTTTGGATTACAACGCTTGGGCGGAAGGCACGCTCAAGGGCATCAAGCAAGAAAAAAAGGCTTACAAAGAACAGCACCGCCTGTTTTTTGAAGCCTTGAGCGAAAGCGAAAAAGTCGAATACGCCACCAAAATGGCGCACGACGCGCAAATCTACGACGAGCCGGATTTTGATCCCGCCGATCTGAAAAGCGACTACTACCGCGGCCTGTACGATTTGGACAACCGCAAAAACAACGTCGACTCCTATAAAGCCCTTCATTCTTGGGTTCCCTTTATCGCCTCTTTCGGCGGGATGATGATTGCCGCCATGCTGATTTTCAAAGGGTTGAACAACCTTCACTTAGGCATGAGCAACGTCAACAGCTTCCTGACCATCTTCATGATCGGCGCGGCAGTGTGGATGGGTACGTTCGTATTCGCCAAAAGCCTGAAGCGCAAAGATTTGGATAAATCCACTTTTCAAATGTTTTCATGGATGCAGGTATTTACCGCCTGCGGCTTCGCCTTCAGCCACGGCGCAAACGATATTGCCAACGCCATCGGTCCGTTTGCCGCCATTATGGACGCATTGCGCACCAACAGTATTACTTCTCAAAACGCCGTTCCGCCGATTGCCATGCTGACATTCGGTATCGCCTTGATTGTCGGCTTGTGGTTTGTCGGTAAAGAAGTGATTAAAACCGTCGGCAGCAGCTTGGCGGAAATGCACCCCGCTTCGGGCTTTACCGCCGAACTCTCCGCCGCCGCCGTCGTGATGGCCGCCTCCTTTATGGGGCTGCCCGTATCCAGTACCCATATTTTGGTCGGCGCGGTACTCGGCATCGGTTTGGTCAACCGCAACGCCAACTGGAAGCTGATGAAACCCATCGGCTTGGCATGGGTCATTACCCTGCCTGCCGCCGCCATCCTGTCCGTGACCTGCTACCTGATTCTGCAAGCCCTGTTCTAATCGGATTGCTACACAAAAGGTCGTCTGAAAGCACTGTTCCCGCTTTCAGACGACCTTTTTTATGGCAAAATCAAGATAAAAGAGAGGCAAGATAAGTGTTCGACCGGTTTGGTTCGGAACGTAGAACGTTGCCGTCTAAACGAAAAGAACGATGATTGGACGCAATTTTTAGATATTTTCTTGAAGTTTGTTTGCTCAAACCCTTTTGAAATGTTCCCAAACCGGTTTGCAGTTGTCCGGCAGCTCGGGACATGCGCCGAGGATGCCGCCGCTGAAGTCGTTTAAGCGGTGGAAGTCGCTGCCCGCGCTGGCGAGCATGCCGAAGCGTTCTGCCAGCAGCGCGTAGTTGAGGCGGTCGTTTTTGCAGCAGTTGCCGCTGTGGACTTCGATGCCCACGCCTCCGAGGTTTTTAAATTCTTCAAACAGATTGCGCTTGGCGGTGGCGGACAAATCGTAGCGCATGGGGTGGGCGATGACCGCCATGCCGCCCGCGCCGTTGACGGCGGAGACGCAGTCTTCCAGCGTCGCCCATTCGTGACGGACGGCGCAGGACTTGCCGTTGCCCAAGTATTTGGTGAACGCCTGCTGCTTGTTTTTGACGTGTCCCGCTTGGATGAGGAACTCGGCGATGTGGGTGCGGCTGACCATTTCTTTGTTTGCCGCCAGCGCGAGCGCGCCGTCGTATGCGCCGCCGATGCCTTTCTTTTCGAGCTTGGCGGCGATGGCTTCGAGGCGTTTCAGACGGCCTTGGCGTACTTGTGCCAACAGGTTTTGCAGGTTTTCGTCCTGCTCGTCGAAATCCAAACCGACGACATGTATGGTGCGCCCGCGCCAAGTTACGGAGATTTCCACGCCGTTGACGAAACGCAGCCCAAGCTTATCGGCTTCGGCGCGCGCTTCAGCGATGCCGCCGGTGTGGTCGTGGTCGGTCAACGCCAGCAGCGTGCAGCCGTTTTGATGCGCAAGGCGCACGACTTCGGCGGGGGAGAGCATACCGTCGGAAACGGTGGAATGGCAGTGCAGGTCTATCATGGGGCGTTATGTGTGTGGTGAATGAAGGGCGGGGATGATCATGTTGAAAACCGAGTCGGACAAAGGTCGTCTGAAATCCAGTAGTTCGGATTCTTGAATCCGACATTTCAAATCCCGCCGCGATGATTTGAATGGACGAAATATTAGAAGCTTTGTCGGATGCCACTATCCGAGCAGCGGTGTTTAACAATAAAAGGTCGTCTGAAAACGCGGTTTCATCCAGCCGAACCGTTTTCAGACGACCTTTCCGCTGTCTTCGTCGTCCGTCCAACCCGCTTCTTTCAATTTCCGCCGTTGCGCGTCGTAGCGGGCTTTTTCCGTCCAATAAACCGTCTGGATGCAGACGTCGCCGCAGTCGCTGCCGCAGCATTCCCACGATTCGGGACGGACGGGTTCGTCTAAAAGCGGCTCGCCCAAGAGGGCTTCGGCTTTATTCTTCAGGGTCGTATCCATCGGCAATTTCCAAGCGCGCGCCGTCAAACTCGATGACTTCGCCGCCGCGTATTTTGGCGGTTTTGCGGGTTTCGGTTTCGCCGTTGCGCAACACCAGCCCTTCGGCGATAAACGCTTTCGCCTGCCCGCCGCTTTCGGCAAGTCCGGCGAGCTTCAAGAGGTCGCATAAGGCGATGTATTCGTTGTCTTCGAGATAGACGGTGGCTTCCATGAGGTTTCCTGTAATGGGTTCGGATGCGTGAAATTGTAGCATAGGTCGTCTGAAAGCCGTTTCAGACGGACCACGGCTTCTATATCAGCGTTGCAATTCGCGTTGTAAGGCTCTGCAAGCGGCATCGTTTTCGCCCATGCAGGAACGTTGCAGTGCCTCCAGCCGCTCTTGGCGTTTGGCTGCGCGGTCTTCCGCCGTTTGATTGCGCATTTCCTCTTCGGTTTCTTTGGCGTTGCGGCAGGCGTTTTCATAGCCGCCTTTGCAGGCTTTGCGGTAAAGTTCGAGGGCTTTTGGGTAGTCCATGCCCAAACCGCTGTATGGGTCTAAATAGAGGTTTGCCAATACGTTGCAGCCCTTCATGTTTTTGCCGTCGCAGGCTTTTTTCAGCGGCAGGTAGGCATCGGCGGGGCTTTCCAGATAGTCGCGGGTCCAAATGCCGAGTGTGACGCAACTGTCGAGCTGGTTGCGCGTGCATTGCGTGATCAGGTTTTGATAGGCTTCGTCGTCGTAGTCTTCGGCGTATGCTGCCGGCAGCAGTCCGAGCAGAAGGGCGAACAGTAGGGAGGTTTGGGCGGGTTTCATGGTTTCTCAAGAACCTTTGTGCGGATAAGGGTTTGTCGGCGGTTTCGTAGCGTGAAGGCGGGAGCGATATCAACGTTAACTTATTCGGCTTTTCAAAAGAGATTTGACTACCGCCTAATCTGTTGCATCTTTGCAAAAGGTCGTCTGAAAACGTTCAGACGACCTTTGGTTTTTATTTGCAGGTTTTCATATTCAGGCTGCCGTAGCGGCCGACGATGTTGCGGATTTCCTGTGCGTCTTTTTCATCGACCGACATGAAGATGACGGTCATGCGGGAAACGCTGAGGGTGCTGTCGGCGGCGTTGCCTTTGTCGTCTTGTTCGACAATGCGTGCGCCGCCGAAACCTGCTGCGGACAGGCGCGAGATGAGGACTTGGGCGGAGGAGCGGCTTTTCATGACGCCGAGGCTGATTTCGCCGTTGTGGAGCGTGCCGTTGAAGCCTTTGTTGCCGAGGGCTTCGAGGCGGTTCATGGCTTCGCTGTCGGCAGGCAGCACGACGCGGAAGGTTTTGGCGGCGTGGTCTTTCGATGCGCCGCGTTTTTCTACGGTGCGGCTGGCGGCGTGCGGCCAGCGGGTCAGCAGGCCTTTGATGCGGTGGTAGTCGTCTTCATCCAGGGTAACGCTGGCGTTAGACGTACATTGGCGGGCGGCGGCTGCGTTTTTGGCGGCGGGATTTTCGTTGGCGGCAGCATTCGGATTGGTGTTTTCGGCGGCGGCTTTTTCTTTTTCGCGGCGGGCTTTTTCTTCACGTTCTTTTTTTTCTTTTTCGCGGCGCGCCTGTTCCTCTTCTTCTTTTTTCTTGCGTTCGGCTATGGCTTCTTCGGATTCGGGCTCGGGCAGGTCGGCTTGTGTTTCGTCGGTTTGCAGCCAGTCGGGTTGCGCGTTGTCGGCAGGCGCGGGGGCTTGCTGCGGGCGCAGGGATTCGGGTTGGGCGAGTTCGTGGGCGCCGCCTTCTACGGGCGCGGCGTTGGGGGATTTGGCGTTGTTGAGGCGGTGCGTAATCATGCCGCCGAAGACGATGATGTTGAGTGCCACGAGGGCGGCGAAAAGCCATTTCATGAGTTGTTTTCCTTTTTTGTGTTCGGTTGCCGTTGCGGTGTGCGGGCGGTTTTGTGTTGTTATTGGTTGTGGCGGATCGGCATCAAAACCAACCGGCTGAAGTTTGCTGCGTCTGAAGGTCGTCTGAAAAGCGGTGTTGCGTTTCAGACGACCTCTTTGAATCTGCGCTACGGCATTGCTACTTATTCGGGCAGTTTCTCGGTCTGTTCCTGCTCTTGCGCGACCCAGTTCAATAATCCGTAAATGACGAGATTATCTACAATTTTTACTGTATTGTCCAAAACAAACTGCTTGGGCAGGGCGTTGACGACTTTGCTTGCGCCGCCGCCGGTGATGATGACGTCGACGGATTTGTCTTCGCCCGTTTTTTGTTGCAGCCGCCCGTGCATCATGATGACGGCTCCGCAAACGGCATCCATCATGCCGCTGGTGATGGCGTTGGGCGTGGTGGTGGGGAAGGGATACACTTTGCCGGCAGGGCGATCGAGGTTGGCGGTTTTGGCGGCGAGGGCTTCTTTCATGAGGTGGAAGCCGGGCATGATGGTGCCGCCGAGGTAATGGTTGTCTTCGGTGAGCGCGTCGGTGGTCACGGCGGTGCCACAGCTGACGACGACGCAGGCGTTTTGGCTGAAGCGTCGGCTGCCCAAGGCGTTGAACCAGCGATCGGAGCCGTGTTCGGCGGGGTTGCGGTAGTGGTTGCGGATGCCGAGTGCCTGCGGCATGGAGGGCAGCCAGCGGACGGGCGCGGTCAGGTGGGCTTCGACTAGGGCTTTTTTGAGGTCGCCGCACACGGCGCAACCGACGATACGGGTGCGGTCGTCTGAACGCGCTGCCCATTCTTCGCCAAGCTTGCTCAAATCGCGGTACGGCGCGCGGGTGACTTCGTTGAACACGCCGTTTTCCACCCATGCCCATTTGAGCTGGCTATTGCCGCCGTCGAGCAGGAGGAGGCGTTCGGGCGGGCGCGGCGCGGCGGCGCGGGGCGTGTCGTCGGGGCGAAGGCTGATTTCGCCGCTGACGACGGTTTGTTCGCCCGTGGTTGTCATCAGGTGCAACGCACCTTGCGCATCGACGTTAAGTACGGTGCCTTCGCTTACGGTTTGCCCGTCGCGCAGGAGCAGGACAGGTTTGCCGTGGTCGCGGTGGGCGGTTTGGTATTCTTCGAGGAAGGGGGAGAAACCGTTTTGCGCGTATTGCGTCAGCACGGCATTGAGTTCGCCCAATAATTTGTCCAACAGCGTTGAAGCGGGAATGCAGTGTACGGAGGCGGTGCCGCGGGCAAGCTGCGCGTTGTGGAAAAGGGCTTGGACGGAGGCGGCGTGTTCAACTTCTTTGGGTAAGACGAAATTGATGCCAATGCCGATGACGGCGGCGGTTTTGCCCTCATTGCGGACGGTTTCGATCAGGATGCCGCCGAGTTTGTCCCTGCCGGCGACCAAATCGTTCGGCCACTTGATTTGTATGTCCAAACCCGATGTGTTCAGGGCGCGACGGCAGGCGAGCGCGACGGCGGGGGCGAGCGAGCCGAGTTCGTGCTGCGGTTTGTCGAATACCCAGCCGAAGCTGAACATCAGGCATTCGCCCAGCCGGTGTGTCCACTTGCGCCCCTGCCGCCCGCGGCCTTTGGTTTGCAGATGTGCGACGCAGAGCGATTTATGGGCTTGTTCGGGCGAAGTGCGCGCCAGATTCAGGATTTCGTCGTTGCTGGACGTGCATTCATGTTTTAAGGTCGTCTGAAAACCGCGTTCCGCGCCCAAACGCTGCAACGCTTCTTCGTCAAACAAGGCAAGTGGGCGCACGAGCCGCCATTGCCCGTCGTGTTGGCGCAGCAGTCCGCGGATGTGCGCGGGCATCTGTTGCCAAAAGCCGTTGAGCTGGTGCGGCTTCACACCCGCGATACGCGCGAGATGGGAAACGTGTTGCGGCAGACCGTCGGCAAGTTCCGCCAAAACCCGACTGTGCGGCAGTTTCAGCGCGGTCATTTGCCACCCTCGGCTGCGCGGATTTTTTCCAGAGTTTTCGTGGTGGAAGTCTGGTGCAGGAACGGAATGGAAAACACTTTGCCGCCGCGCGCCAGCGTTTCTTGCGCGCCGACGATTTTTTCGACCGGCCAGTCGCCGCCTTTAATCAGGATGTCGGGTTTGATTTGCTCGATCAACTCGGCGGGCGTGTCTTCGTCAAACCAAGTGACCAAATCCACGCTTGCCAATGCCGCCGCCACCGCCGCGCGGTTTTCCAGCGGATTGACGGGGCGGTCGTCCCCCTTGCCCAAACGGCGCACGGACGCATCCGTGTTCAAAGCCAGCACCAACGCCGCCCCCGCCGAACGCGCCTGCGCCAGATAGGTAACATGCCCCCTGTGCAGAATATCGAAACAGCCGTTGGTAAACACCAGCGGGCGGGGAAGCGTGTGCAGTCGCTGCGCCAATTCTTCGGGCGGACAGATTTTGCGTTCGAAATCGGGGAGGGACCAGTCAGACATAATCGGGATTCCGTCAGGGATAAACAGACAGGCGGTATGATACCGAAGCGGGCGGAAAAGGTAAATTTGAGGGGAGGGGAAGGGGTCGTCTGAAAAGGCGGAATTCGACAAAATCGCCACTTTTGCGTAACAGGCTTGGTTTTATAGTGGATTAAATTTAAATCAGGACAAGGCGACGAAGCCGCAGACAGTACAGATAGTACGGCAAGGCGAGGCAACGCCGTACTGGTTTAAAGTTAATCCACTATACCTCTGCGTTGTCCCTGTATGCGGCGGTTTGTTCGGCATTACGTCATACAACCATGAACGACGCGCTTGGAAATGGAAAAAGCCGGAATCTGCGGGAAGCAGAATCCGGCTTGTCTAGGTCGTCTGAAAATGGCTGGGACATCCCCAAGGTTGGAAGGCGGTTCAACCCGGTTTCAGGTTTTCAGACGACCTTTTGTTCAGACGGTCAAACGATGGGTTTAATCGTCGTCGTAATCGTAGTAATCATCGTCCCAGTCGCGGTAGTGTTTGCGGTGGTGATGTTTATGTTTGTGTTTTTTGTAGTATGTATCGCGGTAGTACGGATCGCCGTAGCCGTAACCGTCGTAGCCGTAGTAGCGGGATTCGCGGTAACGGCGGTCGCGCAAGGCGATATCGTTGTCTTTTTGATTCATTTTTTTATTGTGGTAGGCGTAGGCGTTGCCTGCCAAACCGCCCGCCACTGCGCCGATGATCGCGCTTTGTCCGTCGTTGCCCAATAGACCGCCCAAGGCTGCGCCTGCTGCTGCGCCGGCGAGGGTGGCTTTTTTCTGGTTTGCCGTGCCTCGCGCTTCCGCGTGGATGGCGGGGAGGCTGAGGCTGGCGGCGAGCAATACCGCCATAAGTGGTTTCATGGTCATTGTTTCTTCCTTTCGTGAAACACGGCAGATGCCGGAGTTATAGTGGATTAAAATAAAAATGAGACAAGGCGGCAACGCCCGCCGTGTACGGGTAGTACATAAGGGCGTTGGCAACGCTGTATCATTGCAATTTTAATCCACTATATTTTCATTATAATCAGCCCTTTGTTTACCTTCGCCCGCCTGTGGAAAATTAGCGTAAACAAATGTTGCTTTTGTTCGGTACGGTTGCTCGGCTGATAGACGGAAAGCTTGGCCTGTCTTGGATTTGGCGGTAACAAAACGCCCCGAAGCCGGTATGCGGTTTCGGGGCGTTTGGGTTTCAGACGACCTGTACGGTGTCTGCAACACTTATTTGAAAAAGCCTATTCTTCAGGCAGCCGCCATACGGACAGAATGAATCCGCCCCAGATGACGACGAGTGCGATAATCATCATGACGATGGCTGAGGTACTCATTCTTTGTCTCCTTGTTCATGTTCGTGTTCGTCTTTGACGTTGAAGTTTTGACCATGCTTCCAAGGCAGAAGCGACAGCACCACGGAGATGACAATCAGACCGATCGACATGCCCCAGCCGAAGATATTGAGGAAATCGCTGGGATATTTCGAGTAGTTTTCTTTAAGCAGGCCGATTGTGTCTTGGTACAACATATAGCCGAGCATGGCAACGGTAAAGATGACGCTGGCAGTCCAAATCGTACCGACGCGGACAGAGGAGAGCGCGTTTAGGTGGTTGCGCAGCTCGGGCAGTTTGCGCAGGACGACGATAGCCAAAACATAGACGAAGCCGGCGGCGACGATGCCGTAGGTGTTGACGAATTTGTCCAATACGTCCAAAACGGGCAGGCCGGTGGTCGTGCCGAAGAGCAGGGTGGAGATAATGCCCATCGGAATGCAGACGAGCAGGGTAGCGTTGACGCGGCCGATGTTCAATTTGTCCTGAATGGCGGCAACGATGACTTCGACGATGGAAATCATCGAGGTAATGCCTGCGAATACCAGCGAACCGAAGAACAATACGCCGATCAGTGCACCCATCGGAGCTTGGTTGATGATGGTCGGGAAGGCGATGAAAGCCAAACCGATGCCGCTGGAAGCAACTTGACTGACGGCTTGTCCATTGGCTTGTGCCATAAAGCCCAGCGCGGCGAATACGCCGATGCCGGCGAGCAATTCAAAACTGCTGTTGGCAAAGCCGACAACCAAGCCGGTACCGCCCAAGTCGGTTTTTTTCTTCAGGTAGGAAGAGTAAGTCACCATGATGCCGAAGCAGATGGAGAGCGAGAAGAAAATCTGACCGTATGCGGCGACCCAGACTTTGGGATCGGAAAGTTTCGACCAGTTGGGCGTAAACAGCGCGTCCAAGCCCTTGGCCGCGCCCGGCAGCGTCAGCGAGATGCCGACCATGATGATGAACATAATCAAAAGCAGCGGCATGAAAAACGACGATGCGCCTGCCACGCCTTTTTGTACGCCCAAAGCCATGATGATGCAGGTAAACAGCCATACGCCGATCAGCGGACCGACGACTTTGCCGACAAAATCCAAGCCTAAGGCTTCAGGACCTGCCATGTTCAAAAAGTCTTTAAAGAAAAATGCCTGCGGATCTGCACCCCATGCGGCGTTCAGCGAGTAATACGCATAGCTTGCCGACCAGCCGATGATGACTGCGTAGTAGATACAGATGATGATATTGGCCATGACGTTCCACCAGCCCACAGGCTCGAACCAGCGGCCGAGGCGGCGGAAAGCCAGCGGTGGCGAGCCGCGGTAGCGGTGGCCGATGGCGTAGTCGATCAGCAGCAGCGGGATACCCGCAGTCAAGAGTGCGACCAGATAGGGTAGGAGGAACGCACCGCCGCCGTTTTCGAAGGCGATGTAGGGGAAGCGCCAAATGTTGCCCAGGCCGACGGCAGAGCCGATGGCGGCAACCATAAACGCGCGGCGGTTGCTAAACGTCGCGCGTTCGTTTGTTTTGGAATCAGACACGTTGATACCTCTTGCTTTGATGTGGTATGAAAACAGCCGCTTGGCGGCTTACGGTTATAGAAATGAGGTCTGACAGGGGTAATGTCGTCTGAAAAAACAGTCGGCTTGTGGCCTTTGTTTACAATCTATGGCTGTATCGTAAAAAAATTTAACAGGCTTGGCAAGTGGGGGAAACGGATTTTTAGCTGTATTTCAGGCAGTTTGGGGAAGATGGGATTCAGAATGGGGGCGTTTTTTCAGACGACCTGCTTTTTCAAAGGGGGGTATTTATAGTGGATTAAATTTAAATCAGGACAAGGCGACGAAGCCGCAGACAGTACAGATAGTACGGAACCGATTCACTTGGTGCTTCAGCACCTTAGAGAATCGTTCTCTTTGAGCTAAGGCGAGGCAACGCCGTACTGGTTTAAAGTTAATCCACTATATGTTCTTTGATAAGGAATGAGGTGCTTGCTCTCAACCATGTATTTTGCGTGAAAATATATTTTTTAATTTGTTTCGACTATAATGATATCGTTTTACATCTATATTGCGCGGAAAGTAATCTTTTTTGTATTTCTTTATAAACCTTCTGATTTTCATCGAAAGGAATCTTCATGAAAAGATTTGGCAGCACTTTGTTTATCCTGGGTCTTTTAGCGTTCGGTTTGAATTATATGAATGCTGTGCCGAAAGTTTTAGCATGGATTTATAACTGGGGGGAAGATACTGCAATGTGGATTAAAGCAGGGATTACCGGTGGCGGCGCTCTGATTTGGCTGTTGGGTCATTTTGCCGAAAAAGGCGGACAAGAAGCGTTGGAAGAAGACGACGAGTAAATTTGAGCGTCAACGCTGCGGTTGTTGCGGATACGCACTGGCGCAGCGCTTCGAAAAAGAAAGATATAGTGGATTAACTTTAAACCAGTACGGCGTTGCCTCGCCTTAGCTCAAAGAGAACGATTCTCTAAGGTGCTGAAGCACCAAGTGAATCGGTTCCGTACTATCTGTACTGTCTGCAGCTTCGTCGCCTTGTCCTGATTTAAAGTTAATCCACTATAAAAGGTCGTCTGAAACAGGTTTTGGCTTAACTTGCCAAGCTTGTTTCAGACGACCTTTCGGTTTATCCGCTCACGCTGGATTCTGCGGTTTTATTTTTTCATCGCATCAGTCAAGGCTTTGACGTTGTAGCGGTACATGCCGATGTAAGTATTGGCAGGTGCGCCGCCGAGTGCGTCGGAGTAGAGTTTGCCGCTGACGTTGACGCCGGTTTCTTTGGCGATGCGGTCAACCATGCGCGTGTCTTTGATGTTTTCAGTGAACACGGCTTTGATGCCTTCGCGTTTGATTTGGCGGATGATGGAAGCCACTTGTTTGGCGGACGGCTCGGCTTCGCTGCTCACGCCTTGCGGGGCGATGAACTCGATATTGTAGCGTTTGCCCATGTAGGAGAACGCGTCGTGTCCGGTCAGGACTTTGCGCTTGGCGGCGGGAACGGCGTTAAACGCAGCTTGAGCGTCGCTGTGCAGTTTTTTCAGCTGCACTTGGTAGTTGCCCAAGCGTTGTTGGTAATAGGTTTTGCCTTCGGGGTCTGCCTGAATCAGGGCGTTGGCGACGTTTTGGGCGTAGGTCGTCATCAAAACGGGGTCGTTCCAGACGTGCGGGTCAAATTCGCCGTGGTCGTGGTGGTGGCTTTCGTGGTCGTGATGATGTTCGCCTTCTTCGGCTTTAAGCGCCTGTATGCCTTTGGCTGCTTCGGCGAAGGGGACTTTGCTTTGTTTGACGGCACGCTGCACGTCAGCCGCTTCCAAGCCCAAGCCGTTGAGCAAGACTAATTTTGCACCGCGGATTTTTTTGATGTCGCCGCTGGTCATGTGGTAGGCGTGGGTGTCTTGGTTGGCACCGACCAAATTTTGTACGGCAACACGGTCGCCGCCGATTTGTTTGGTAACGTCGCCCAAAATGCTGAAGCTGGTAACGACGTTCATCGGGGCTGCATAAACTGCGCCGGACATTAATGCAGCGATGACGCCGAGTTTCCAATGTTTCATGTTTTCTCTCTCCAGATTGATATAACGTAACATTTTTATTTTAAAACAGTGGGACGGAATCTTCAAGCAGCCTCCGCTTAAGAACGCGCTTTATGCCTTGAAAACGGAGGATTTGAGGAGGAGGGTAGGGGTTTGTTAATTTATTATGAAATTAGGCATAGGATTATATTTATTGATTTTTAAGATAAAAGGGAGGGAATGGCGGGGATTTTTGTTGCGTGATGTAGCGGAATTTGGTTGAAGATTATCTTTTCCAAATAAATAAAATCAGAAAGATGCGGGTTTTCCCTTTTTTGAGAGAGCGGGAAACCAAGATTAAATGCGTATATTTTAAATATAATTGAAATATAAATTTCCTTATATGGTATTTTGTAGAACAAAATAATTCATTATCTTTTTGGTATAAAAATAAGCAGATATAATTGAATAAGATTTATTTGATAAAATGTTAATTACATCACACTACAAATTTGCTATAATGTGCGAATCAGTTAACCACCCTATACCCCAAAAGGAAAAAACATGGGCATTAAAGTCGCCATTAACGGATATGGCCGCATCGGCCGCCAAGTATTACGCGCCATCTACGATTACAACCTGCAAGACCAACTTGAAGTCGTCGCCGTCAACGCCAGCGGCAGCCTCGAAACCAACGCCCATCTGACCAAATTCGATACCGTCCACGGCCGCTTTAATGCCGACATTTCCCACGATGCGACCCACCTCATCATCAACGGCCGCAAAATCCCGTTCTTCTCCACCCGCAACCCCGCCGAACTGCCCTGGCGCGACTTGGGCGTGGACTTGGTGATGGAATGCACCGGCTCGTTCACCAGCAAATCCAAAGCCAATGCCCATCTCGAAAGCGGCGCGAAAAAAGTGCTGATTTCCGCACCGGGCGAGGCTGACGTTGATGCGACCATCGTTTACGGTGTGAACGATGACATCATCACTGACGACATGACCGTCATCTCCAATGCTTCCTGCACCACCAACTGCCTCGCCCCCGTCGCCAAAGTATTGAGCGAAAACATCGGCATCGTCAAAGGCGCGATGACCACCATCCACGCCCTGACCAACGACCAAACCGTGACCGACGTGCGCCACAAAGACTTGCGCCGCGCCCGCAGCGGTGTGGAAAACATGATTCCGACCAAAACCGGTGCGGCGAAAGCCGTCGGTTTGGTCTTGCCCGAATTGAAAGGCAAACTCGACGGCCTCGCCATCCGCGTGCCGACCGTCAATGTTTCATTGGTGGACTTGAGCTTCCAAGCCGCGCGCGATACGAGTGTCGAAGAAATCAATGCGTTGATGAAGGCCGCCTCAGAAGAAGGTCGTCTGAAAGGTGTGTTGGGCTACAACACGCTGCCGCTGGTGTCTATGGACTTTAACCACACCACCCAAGCCAGTACCTTTGACGCGACGTTGACCAAAGTAACCGACGGCAATATGGTCAAAGTGTTTGCCTGGTATGACAACGAGTGGGGCTTCAGCTGCCAAATGCTGAACACCGCCCGCCGTATGTTCGGTTTGGAAGTGCGCCCGTTTGAATAAAACGGATGGTTTGATACGCTAAAAGGTCGTCTGAAAACTTGAATTGCCCGGCAAAATTTGGGCGCGTATAAGAGATTGTTCGGACGTTTTCTATAAGCCGGGTTCTGTATATTGCAGGACTCGGCTTTTTTAATTTTAAACTGCAACACTCATGGTTGTCGTCATACCTAAAAAGATGAAGCACCTAGTTGTAGGCAGGGATAAAAAAACTGCACCTTTGTGAAAGGTGCAGTTTACGGGTTTCAGATGACCGACTGATTGATTTTGTCCTTAACGCTGCAAGCTTTTGGGGAAAGGTTTTTTCTGTGAGACGGGCGCAAACTCAAACACTTTCTTGCGTGCATTCCATTGTAGCGGACGGATACAATTTTGATATTGTGCGCGTACTTTACCGCGTGTGTCTTCGCCGCACAGCTCTCCTCCCACGCCTAAATAAAGTTTGTTGCCGATGATTTTTGTTCCGGCTGCGCCATGAAGAAATGCCTGTTTGGCAGAACCATCCGGTTGGCCTGCAAAAACAGTGACCGCCCAGCCGCCGGAGCCGCCCAGATCAGGTGCGTTGGCGCAAGTGACCTTGCTCATGTCGTAGACAAAATCATGATAACCGTCGTTATTCAAATCGATAATATCCAAAGCTTGACCAACAGAGAATTTTCCCCCCATTTCACGGCAGGTTTGTTTATCTTCATTGATGGCTTCCTGTACTTTTTTAGGAATTGCTATGGGTGCGCGTTCGGCGGCAGCAAATTGCATGCTTGCCATGAATACTGCCGCTAAAAGCAGTTTTTGCATGATTTTCTCCGAATTAGGCAAAATTGGTCGGCTGTATCAGGTATCCATACTTGTTGCCATACTGAGTTTTCAGACGACCTAAACCAAGATTTATGGTGTTGCGACTGTAAATGTAACATCCACATGATCTTTTTGCTGTTTCAATTCGAAACAATCGAATCCCTCGCTATTTACGCAAACATTGACTATTTTTTTGCCGGTCCATTGAATGGAGGTTTCCGTTTCTTCGTTTATTTGACGTTTCATATTACGGGTTGGCAGGGTTTTGGGCAGTACTCCGTTTACCCCCTCTTTTTTTAAAGCAGCAGTATAAGCGTCAGATAAAGAGTTACCTGAATAACGGCATTTGGTTACGCCTAATTCTGTTCCATCCCATTTCTGTTTGCCGCAGGAGAGTTTGGCTCCGCCGGCATTTGCGGCAGCAGTGGTCAGAAGCAGGGCAACAGCCAATACAATTTGTTTTTTCATCAACATTCCTTCAAATCATAGACGTAGATTGCATAAAAAAGATTCTAATCGTCTGTCCTGTCAGGGTTTCAGACGACCTTTTAAATCTATTACAATTTCACCGAATGCTCGCGCGTTTCGTGGAACACGATGTCCGGCCAGCGTTCCTGCGTGAGTCCCAAATTCACGCGGTTGGGGGCGAGGTAGGCGAGGTTGCCGCCTGCGTCTATCGCCAGATTGCCCGCATTGGCTTTTTCAAACTCCGCCAGTTTTTTCTTGTCGTCGCACGATACCCAGCGCGCCGACCAGATGGATGCGCTGTCGAACACGGCTTCTACGCCGTATTCGTTGGCGAGGCGCGAGGTAACAACTTCAAACTGCAACACGCCGACCGCGCCCAAAATCAAATCCGCGCCGCTCATCGGTTTGAACACCTGCACCGCACCTTCTTCGCCGAGCTGTTGCAAACCTTTTTGCAGTTGCTTGATTTTCAGTGGGTTTTTGATGCGGACGCTGCGGAAAAGTTCGGGCGCGAAGAAGGGGATGCCGGTAAACGCCAGTTGTTCGCCTTCAGAAAAGCTGTCGCCGATTTGGATGTTGCCGTGGTTCGGGATGCCGATGATGTCGCCCGCGTAGGCTTCTTCCACCAGCTCGCGGTCGTGCGACATGAAGGTAACCACGCTGGAGGCAGCGATTTCTCGGTTGATGCGCAGGTGTTTCATCTTCATGCCGCGCTCGAATTTGCCGGAGCAGACGCGCAAAAAGGCGATGCGGTCGCGGTGTTTCGGGTCCATATTGGCTTGGATTTTGAAGATAAATCCGGAAAATTTCGGCTCGTCCGGCTCGACCATGCGCACGGTCGCATCGCGCGGTTTCGGCGCGGGCGCCCAGTCAATCAATGAATTGAGGATTTCCTGAATGCCGAAGTTGTTAATCGCCGAGCCGAAGAACACGGGCGTGAGTTCGCCGGCGAGAAATTCATCGAGATTGAACTCGTTGGAAGCCGCCTGCACCAATTCGATTTCGTCGCGCAACTGCTGGATTTCCAGCGGAAAGCGTTGTTCCAATTCGGGATTGTCGATGCCTTTGATGATGTCGAACTCGTGCGGCAGCCGTTCGCCGCCGGCTTCAAAGAGATAGATTTCGTCGTTCAGGATGTGGTACACGCCTTTGAAGTTTTTGCCCATGCCGATCGGCCAAGTAACGGGCGCGCAGCGGATTTTTAAAATATTTTCCACTTCGTCCAGCAATTCCAAAGAATCGCGTACTTCGCGGTCGTATTTGTTCATGAACGTCACAATCGGCGTATTGCGCAGGCGGCAGACGTTCAAGAGTTTGATGGTTTGCGCTTCTACGCCTTTTGCCGCGTCGATGACCATCAGCGCGCTGTCCACGGCGGTCAAAACGCGGTAGGTGTCTTCGGAGAAGTCTTGGTGTCCCGGCGTGTCCAAGAGGTTGACGGTGTGGTCTTTGTAGTCGAACTGCATCACGCTTGATGCCACGGAAATGCCGCGCTGCTTCTCGATTTCCATCCAGTCGGAAGTGGCGAATTTACCGGTTTTCTTGCCTTTTACCGTACCCGCGCTCTGAATCGCGCCTGAAAACAGCAAGAGTTTTTCGGTCAGCGTGGTTTTACCCGCGTCAGGGTGTGAGATGATGGCAAACGTGCGGCGGCGGCGCACTTGGTCGAGGATTTCTTGGGACATGGGCTTTCTTTGCAAAAAGGTTCAGGCCGCTTTTCCGACGGCCTGAGAAAGGATTGAGATGGCGGGGATTGTACAAAAAAACATTAATCGGTTCAATGATTAGGGGATAAAAAAGGTCGTCTGAAAGCTTTTCAGACGACCTTTTCACGATTGCGGATTAAGCCTTGTCGTGGAATTCGTGGAATTCATATTGGTAGGACAAGCCTTTGCCTGCTTTTTTCTGCGCCAGATAATCGTCGTAAACGGCGCGGATTTCTTTGCGCAAGAGGAATAGGGCGATTAAGTTGGGGATGACCATGAAGCCGTTGAACATATCGGACAGGCTCCAAACCAAATCGACTTTGCCCAGCGTGCCCAACACGATAGCCAGCAGCACGAGCGCGCGGTAGATGCCCAAGTGTTTTCCCCTGAAGAGGAAGCGGATGTTGGACTCGCCGAAGTAGTACCAGCCGATGATGGTGGTGAAGGCGAAGAAGGTCAGGCAGACGGCGAGCAGTTGCGAACCGAAGCCGGGGAAGGCTTTGCTGAAGGCGAATTGGGTCACCGCCGCGCCTTGTTCGCCGGAAAGGTTGGCATCGGTCAGGAGGATAATCAGCGCGGTGGCGGTGCAGACCAAGATGGTGTCGATGAACACGCCGATAAATGCCGCCAAGCCTTGTTGAACGGGGTGGTTAACGTCGGCGGTAGCGTGCGCGTGCGGCGTCGAACCCATACCCGCTTCGTTGGAAAACAGTCCGCGTGCCACGCCGTAACGGACGGCTTCGCGCATACCGATACCTGCCGCGCCGCCTAACACAGCTTCAGGATTGAAGGCGGCGGTAAAGATGTGGTTGAACATCGGTACGATGTGGTCGGAGAATTCAAACAGGATAACGACCGCGCACAAAATATAGATAATCGCCATAAACGGCACGACGAATTGGGCGATGTTGGCGATGCGGTTTACGCCGCCGACGATAATCATGCCCGCAAGGATGGCGAGGGTGATGCCCACTGCCAAAGCCGGTACGTTAAAGGCGATGGTAACGGAGGAGGCGATGGAGTTTGCCTGCGTGGCGTTACCGATAAAGCCCAGCGCGATAATCAGAGCGATGGAGAAGAAGCCCGATAAGAAACGCGCCGCGCCGCGCCCGATTTTCGGGGTCAGTCCGTGCGTGATGTAGAACGCGGGGCCACCGATGTATTTGCCGTGGCTGACGACGCGGTATTTTTGCGCGAGCAGGGCTTCGGCAAAAATCGTGGACATCCCCAAAACGGCGGAAAGCCACATCCAAAAAATCGCGCCCGGCCCGCCTGCGGTAATGGCGGTTGCCACGCCGGCGACGTTTCCCGTGCCGATTTGGGCGGAGACGGCGACGGCGAGTGCTTGGAATTGCGACAAAGATTTATCGTCTTTGTCTTTTTTGGAAAACAAACCGCCAAAGACGGATTTGAGGCCTTCGCCAAATTTGGTAATCTGCGGCGCACCCAGATAGAGTGTGAAAAACAGGCCGATGCCCAAAAGGGCGTAAATCAGCAGGTAGTCCCACAGAATCAGATTGACTGCGCCCACCAGTGCAGACAATGTTTTTTCCATAATTACAAACCTTATATTGAAAAATGAACAGATGACGGCATCCGTCGGCGGTTACTCCGTTGAATGCCGTTGTGTCGGACGGCGCGGTGAGCAGACCGGCTTCGTCCGTTTCGCCCCAAGTTGTCAACAATCCCGAAGCAGGCCTGCATGATACCGTAAACCTTTTGTGAGGCAAACGAAAAAAAGGGTCAGGTTTGGGCAAAGACAAGATTTTTGCGTTTGTCGGGCGCTATTGGCGTTTTCAGACGACCTTTTAGGCAGAATGCAGGGTCGTCTGAATATTTTTAGGTATATTCAACCTATGTTAAAATGCGCCCTTTGAAAATGAGCAAGAGCCCGCCGGATAAGGCGGAAAATCGAAAGGAATCCATATATGGCAGGTCATAGCAAGTGGGCGAATATCCAGCATAAAAAAGCCCGTCAAGATGCCAAACGCGGCAAAATCTTTACCCGTTTAATTAAAGAAATCACCGTCGCAGCCCGCATGGGCGGCGGCGATCCCGGCGCCAACCCGCGCCTGCGCCTGGCTTTGGAAAAAGCCGCCGAAAACAATATGCCCAAAGACAACGTGCAACGCGCCATCGACAAAGGTACGGGCAATTTGGAAGGTGTGGAATATATCGAGTTGCGCTACGAAGGCTACGGCATCGGCGGCGCGGCGCTGATGGTGGACTGCCTGACCGACAACAAAACCCGCACCGTCGCCGACGTGCGCCACGCGTTCACCAAAAACGGCGGCAACTTGGGCACCGACGGCTGCGTAGCGTTTAATTTCGTGCATCAAGGTTATTTGGTGTTCGAACCCGGCGTTGACGAAGACGCGCTGATGGAAGCCGCTCTGGAAGCCGGTGCGGAAGACGTGATTGCCAACGACGACGGCTCCATCGAAGTCATCACCGCCCCGAACGATTGGGCGGGCGTGAAAGCGGCATTGGAAGCCGCAGGCTACAAATCCGTTGACGGCGACGTCACCATGCGCGCCCAAAACGAAACCGAACTCTCCGGCGAAGACGCCGTCAAAATGCAGAAACTGATTGATGCGCTGGAAGATTTGGACGACGTGCAGGACGTTTACACCTCCGCGGTGTTGAATCTGGATTAATAGGAAAGATCGAAAGCAGACCTGATGGGTCTGCTTTTTTTTGCGTCTGGGATTTTCGGCGGGTTGTTTGTTGGAATCTTCAATGGCTCGTGGGCAAAGCCCACGCTACGCGGTCTGTTGGTAACACTTGCACCGTAGCGTGGACTCTGTCCACGAAAACGATAGACACAAAAAGGTCGTCTGAAAACCTGATGTAGGTTTTCAGACGACCTTTCATGTTTGGACTGCGTATCGGTTTTGGTTGGCACTGTATCCGTAGCGTGGGTTCTACCCACGAAGCTGACTGGCGGACAGGTCGTCTGAAATCTTGAGTGGTTCGTGGGCGAAGCCCACGCTACAAAGTTTATTGGCAACGCAAGCTCCGTAGCGTGGACTCTGTCCACGAAAATGATGAACACACAAAGGTCGTCTGAAAAACTTAAAAATCGGGTTTTCAGACGACCTTTCATGTTTGAACTGCCTATCGGTTTTGGCTGGCGCGGTAGAAGGCGATGAGGCCGTTGGTGGAACTGTCGTGCTGCGGGTTGCCGCGGTCGAGTTCGGGTTCGATGGTTTTGGCGAGTTCTTTGCCGTATTCGACGCCCCATTGGTCGAAGGGGTTGATGCCCCAAACCGCGCCTTGGACGAAGGTACGGTGTTCGTATGCCGCCATGAGCATACCGAGGCGGCGGGGGTCGGTGGCGCTGAGGAGGAGGCTGTTGCTCGGGCGGTTGCCGGGGAATTCTTTTTGCGGGGCGAGGCGTTCGCGTTCGGTTTCGGGCAGGTCGGCAAGTTCGGCGCGGGCTTCTTCGAGGGTTTTGCCTTTCATCAGGGCTTCTGCTTGGGCGAAGGCGTTGGCGACGGTGAAACGGTGTTGGCGGTTGATGCCGTAGGCGGTGGTCATGGGGACGATGAAGTCGCAGGGGATGAGCCGTGTGCCTTGGTGGAGGAGTTGGAAATAGGCGTGCTGGCAGTTGACGCCTTCTTCGCCGAAGACGATGCCGCCTGTGGTATGGGGAACGGGTTGTCCGTCGACGGTGCGGTTTTTGCCGAGGCTTTCCATGTCGAGCTGGTTGAGCCACGAGGGGAGGTGGCGCAGGTTGTGGCTGTATGGGACGGCGGTTTGTCCGTCGGCGTGCTGGAAGTTGTTGTACCAGATGCTGATGAGCGCCATGAGGACGGGGATGTTGCGGCGGTAGGGGGTTTGGAAGAAGTGGGTGTCCATGGCGTGCGCGCCGGCGAGGAGTTCGCGGAAGCGGTCTGTGCCGACGGCGACCATGACGGGCAGGCCGATGGTCGACCAGACGGAATAGCGTCCGCCGACCCAGTCGAACATGGCGAAGACGTTGTCGGGGGCGATGCCGAAGTTTCGGGCGGCGGCAACGTCGGAGGAGATGGCGCAGAAGTGGCGGTAGATGCCGGATTCGGGCAAACCTGCGTCCCGATACCAGGCGCGGGCGGCGTAGGCGTTGAGCAGGGTTTCGGGTGTGCGGAAGGATTTGCTGGCGATGCTGAATACGGTGGTTTCGGGCTTGAGGTGGGCGAGTGTGCGGCTGATGTCGGCGTCGTCTGAATTGCTGACGAAGTGGACGCGGATGTTTTGGCGGTAGGCTTTGAGGGCTTCTACGCACATTCTGGGGCCGAGGTCGGAGCCGCCTATGCCGATGTGGACGAAGTCGGTGATGGGTTTGTCGGTGATGCCCCTGTGACTGCCGTTGTTGAGTGATTCGGCGAAGGTGAGGGCGCGGTCGAGTTCGCGGTGGATTTTGGGGAGGATGTTTTCTCCGTCAACGTAAACGGGCGCGGCGTCGGGCGGCAGGCGCAAGGCGGTATGGAGGACGGCGCGGTGTTCGCTGAGGTTGATTTTTTCACCGTTTTGCATGGCGTGCATCTGTCCGGCTAGGGGCGAGGCTTCGGCAAGGCGGCACAAGAGTTGCAAAGTGTCTTCGCCGAGGCGGTTTTTGCTGTAATCGAAGAGGAGGCCGTCGAGGGTTTCGTGCATATTGCCGAAGCGGTCGGGTTCGGCGGCGAAGCGGTCGCGCAGGTGGATGTGTTGTGTGTCGAGCCGGTGTTGTTCAAGGGCTTGCCATGCTTCGGTAAATGCAGTCATCGGGTTTCCTTCGGAATTGGGTTCGCCCCGCTCATTCGGGGGATGTGATTCAGTTATAGATTGTCGTTGTAGTGATTGGTTCGATAGGGTGAGTATTTATGTAGTCGTATGTAGTTTAACAAAGGGGCGCGGGTTTGGCGAATGCGGGGGAGTCGGCTTGGTTAAGAATTGTATGCAATATGCAATTTATATGATTGATTTTTATCAAAGTTCTGTAAATTTTTCGGTATGACACCGATGTCAGGTGTGATATGCTTCGTAATCAAATGAAACAGGGATGAGGCGGGAGTCGTAAGATGGCTACAATTTATGATGTTGCTGCTTATGCGGGCGTCTCACCCAAAACGGTCAGCCGCGTCATCAACGGCGATGCACCGGTCAGCGACAAAACCCGTGCAAAAGTCGAAACAGCGATTGCGGCTTTGGGTTATATCCCGTCTTCGGCGGCGAGGGTGATGCGGTCGAACCGTTCGGACTTGGTCGGACTGATTACCGGCGCCATCTCGCGCACGGGCGAATACGGCGGGGTATACGGTCTGCCGGATATGTTTTTAATCAAAGGCATCCAGCAGAAAATCCGCGAAGCGGGCAAAACGCTGATGATTGCGGATACGGACAACCGCTACGAGCAAATCGACCCTCTGGTCAGGACGTTTATGGAACACCGCGCGGAAGGCATTTTGTATGTAACCGAATCGCACCGCGAAATCGTCCTGCCCGAAATGCCCAACCGCTGCCCGATGGTTTTGGTCAACTGTTTCGACGCGGCGGGTACGCCGTCGGTTTTGCCGGACGATGAGCGCGGGCAATACGATTTGGTACGCAACATCATCCGTCACGGACACCGCCGTATCGCCTATATCACCTTGCAGGCGGGCGCAGAAGCGACGCGGCTGCGTTTGACGGGCTACCGCCGCGCTTTGGACGAATCGGACATGGTGTTCGATCCTGACTTGGTGCAAACCGGCATCACCGACTTTGCCAACGACAGCGAGCCTTTGATTGCGGCAGTGTTGAAACTGTTGTCGCTTGCCGACCCGCCGACGGTCATTTGCTGCGGCAACGACGAAATGGCGGTCCGCGTTTACGGCATTTTGAGGACGCGCGGCGTACGCGTTCCGGAGCAGGTATCGGTGGCAGGTTACGACAACCACAGCGCGATTGCCGAAACCCTGTTCCCGCCGCTGACCAGTACCGAGCTGCCCTATATGCGCATGGGGGCGCTGGCGGCGGAAATTCTGTTCGACATTATCGAGACCAAAGAAACCGCCCGTCCGCCCGTTCGGGTTGTCGGGGAAACGATTTGGCGGCAGTCGGTCACGGCATTGAAGTAAAACATCCTTTCAGACGACGTCTGCATCATGAGGCAGACACAATACGACAATAAAAGGTCGTCTGAAAACACAAACAACACATCACGTTATCCATTTGCAACGTATCGACACGATACACCCAAAAATAAAGAAAGCGGCCCAACCGCTTCGACTATGCAGTGTTTCCCGCAGTTTGTTGTTCCATGTTTTCTTCTTATACAGTCCAGGAGTAGCTTCAAAATGAAGATTTCCCCACAAGTATCCCTGACGCTTCGCCAGATTATGCTGATGAACTTCGGCTTCTTCGGCATTCAATACAGCTTCGGTTTGCAGCAAACCGCCATCAACCCGATTTTCAGTTTCTTACAAGCTGACCCTGCAAAACTGCCTTACCTCAATATGGCAGGACCGATTACCGGTTTGCTGGTGCAGCCCCTTATCGGTGCCATGAGCGACCGTACATGGATTCCCGGACTCGGCCGCCGCCGTCCGTATTTCCTGATTGGTGCCATCGGTTGCAGCTTGTGTCTGTTCTTCTATCCGCACGTTACCGCATTGTGGGTTGCAGTATTGCTGCTGTGGCTCTTGGACATCAGCAACAACACCGCCATGGAACCTTTCCGCGCCTTTATCGCTGATACCGTCCCCGAACGCCAACAATCTACCGGCTTCTTGATGCAGTCCGTGTTTACCGGCTTGGGCATTACGCTTGCCAATGTATCGCTCTATATCTTTAAGCAAATCGGCTGGTTGCAACAAACCTCTGAAGCAGGCATCCCCTACTGGGTATTCGGCTCGTTCTATATCGGCGCCGTCTGCTCCATCGGCTCTGTTTTAGTGACCGTATTGTCCACCCCCGAACATGAGCCGCCTCCTGAAGAGCTGGCGGCGATTAAAGCCCAATCCGGTGGCCCTGTTGAAGCGGTTAAAGAAATTTACCATGCCATCAAAGACATGCCGAAACCCTTGTGGCAGCTCGCTTCGGTTTATCTCTTCCAATGGTACGCACTCTTCATCTACTGGCAATACATCTCCCACAGTATCGCCAGATCTGTATGGGATGCTACCTCTGCCAACAAAGCCGCATATGAGGAAGCAGTGGCATGGACTGGTCTGGTCAATGGTTTTTATAACGTCGTTACCTTCATTTCCGCCTTCGGACTGATGTGGATGGCGCGCAAATACGCCGCCAAATACGTCCACGCTTTTGCCGTTACCCTTGCCGCACTTGCCCTTTTGACCATTCCGCACATCACCAATCAATACCTGATGTTTGCCCCAATGATCGGCTTCGGTATCGGCTGGGCAAGTATGATGGGCGTGCCGTTTATGATTGTTGTGCATTCCATCCCGAAAGAGCGCTACGGCGTGTATATGGGCATCGTCAACATGATGATTGTGATTCCGATGCTGATCCAAACCCTTACCTTCAGCAAAGTCTATGAGAACTTGCTTGGCGCCAACCCGGGACACGCCATGACTTTTGCCGGTGTCTTCCTTCTCATCGCCGCCGTGTTGACCCTAAACATCAAAACCTCAAACAAACCTTATGGCGTAGAATCGGCAAACTGATTCAGGCATTTGCCAAGAGGTCGTCTGAAAACCGGAATTAAGGTTTTCAGACGACCTTTTTGTTTGATTGTGCCGATTTGTTTTAAACGGGGGACGGTTTGTGGAAGCCCAGATTGGGTCGGAAGATCGCCGTATCCCCGTAAAAGCTGACGGCAAAGCGTTTACATGGCAAAATACCGCCTGTTTGCAGGTCATCCGAATTTTTCAGACGACCTTTTACCCTCTTCAAAAGGAATCCCCATGTCTTTGCAAAACATCATTGAAACCGCCTTTGAAAACCGTGCGGACATCACCCCGACCACCGTTACCCCCGAAGTCAAAGAAGCCGTGTTGGAAACCATCCGCCAACTCGATTCAGGCAAATTGCGCGTTGCCGAACGTTTGGGCGTGGGCGAATGGAAAGTCAACGAATGGGCGAAAAAAGCCGTCCTGTTGTCCTTCCGCATCCAAGACAACGAAGTCCTCAACGACGGCGTGAACAAATACTTTGACAAAGTGCCGACCAAGTTTGCCGACTGGTCTGAAGACGAATTCCGCGCCGCCGGTTTCCGCGCCGTACCCGGTGCCGTTGCGCGCCGCGGTAGCTTCGTTGCCAAAAACGTCGTCCTGATGCCGTCTTATGTCAACATCGGCGCATACGTTGACGAAGGCGCAATGGTCGATACTTGGGCGACCGTCGGCTCTTGCGCGCAAATCGGTAAAAACGTCCACTTGAGCGGCGGTGTCGGCATCGGCGGCGTACTCGAACCCCTGCAAGCCAGCCCGACCATCATTGAAGACAACTGTTTCATCGGCGCGCGTTCCGAAATCGTCGAAGGCGTGATTGTCGAAGAAGGCAGCGTGATTTCCATGGGCGTGTTCATCGGACAATCCACCAAAATCTTCGACCGTACTACCGGCGAAATCTACCAAGGCCGCGTACCGGCAGGCTCGGTTGTCGTGTCCGGCAGTATGCCTTCCAAAGACGGCAGCCACAGCCTCTACTGCGCCGTCATCGTCAAACGCGTGGACGCGCAAACCCGCGCCAAAACCAGCGTCAATGAATTGCTGCGCGGTATTTAACCGGCGAACAGAAAAGGGGAGAGGTCGTCTGAAACAGCCCGAAACATAAACGGGCTTCAGGCAAACGGTTTCCCTGTTTGAATGGCAAGAGGTCGTCTGAAAACCGGATTTCGGGTTTCAGACGACCTTTTCATAGGGTAAGTCGGTTAAAGTTAGAACGGCATCGCTCCGCCTTGTTGAATGCTGTTTTCTTTGCCATAAAAAAAGCAACGGATAAACCGTTGCTTTTTTGTTTGGCCTGTGAATCTTACAAACTGCCCAACACGATGCGTAACACGCGGCGCAGGGGTTCGGCTGCGCCCCACAAGAGTTGGTCGCCGACGGAGAACGCGCTGATGTATTCGCCGCCCATGCCCAGTTTGCGAATGCGTCCGACGGGGACGGACAGCGTGCCGGTAACTTTTGCGGGCGTCAGCTCGTGGATGCTGGCTTCTTTTTCGTTGGGGATGACTTTCACCCAGTCGTTCGCGCCTGCCAAAATCGCTTCGATTTCGGAAACGGGCAGGTCTTTTTTCAGCTTCAGGGTAATGGCTTGGCTGTGGCAGCGCATAGAGCCGATGCGGACGCACAAGCCGTCGATTACGGTCGGATTGTCGCTGCGGCCGAGGATTTTGTTGGTTTCCACGCCGCCTTTCCATTCTTCTTTGGACTGGCCGTTGCCCAAATCCACATCAATCCACGGAATCAGGCTGCCGGCGAGCGGTACGCCGAAGTTGGTTTTCGGATAGTCTTCGCTGCGCAGGAAATCGGATACTTTGCGGTCGATGTCGAGAATTGCGCTGGAAGGATCGGCAAGCTCGTCCGCTACTTGGGCGTGAATCGCGCCCATGCCGCTGATGAGTTCGCGCATATTTTTCGCGCCCGCGCCGGATGCGGCTTGGTAGGTCATGCTGGTCGCCCATTCGACCAAATCGTTTTGGAACAGACCGCCCAGCGCCATCAGCATCAGGGAGACTGTGCAGTTGCCGCCGATGTAGTTTTTCACGCCGTTTTTGAGGCCGTTGTCGATGACGTTTCGGTTGACCGGGTCGAGGACGATAATCGCGTCGTCTTTCATGCGCAGGGATGACGCCGCGTCAATCCAGTAGCCGTTCCAGCCGCTGTCGCGCAGGGGTTGGAACACGGATTTGGTGTAATCGCCGCCTTGGCAGGTTACGATGATGTCCATTTTCGCCAGTTCGGCGACATCGTTCGCATCCAATAATGTTTTAGCCGCCTGACCGAAATCAGGTGCCGCGCCGCCGACGTTGGATGTGGTGAAGAAGAACGCTTCGGGAATATGGGCGAAGTCGTTTTCTTCTTTCATACGCTGCATCAAAACCGAACCGACCATGCCGCGCCAGCCGACGAAACCTACTTTCATGTTGAGCTCCTTAGGGGGAAATTGTTAACAAATTTCTGAATAGGGGAAAAGGAAGAGTTTTAAACCTGTTTGAGGTAAATGTAAAGTTTTTTATAGTGGATTCACTTTAAACAGGTACGGCGTTGCCTCGCCTTAGCTCAAAGAGAACGATTCTCTAAGGTGCTGAAG
>CAUSDA010000019.1:0-33304 GCA_963529965.1 uncultured Neisseria sp. | reverse complement strand
ACCTTAGAGAATCGTTCTCTTTGAGCTAAGGCGAGGCAACGCCGTACTGGTTTATAGTTAATCCACTATATAATGAAGCCTAAGGTCGTCTGAAAACTGCCGCACATCCTATCCGAAACAATCCAAATCGTTTAAACTAAGCCGCATCTGCGGCAAACGGATTCGGAAACGGAATCCCTATCGACCGCCCTACCGAATTTTCAGACGACCTTTTCAAAACTTTCCGACAGGCATACCGCCGGAGACATCCATGAAACTGATTTACACCATTATCAAAGTCATCATTTTATTATTGTTTTTACTGCTCGCCGTCATCAATACCGACAGCGTCGCCTTCCACTACCTACCCGGTCAGAAAGCCGATTTACCGCTGATTGTCGTCCTCTTCGGCGCATTTGTTATCGGCATCGTGTTCGGTATGTTTGCCCTGTTCGGCAGACTTTTGGCGCTGCGCAGCGAAAACAACCGCCTGCGTGCCGAAGTCAAAAAACACGCGCATTTGAGCGAAAAAGACCTTGCCGCCCCTGTATCGCAGCAACCCGCACCGCAAACGACTGCCCCTGCCAAACAACCCGTACAAACGCCCAAGCCTTAAAAAAGGAATCACATGGACAACGAATTGTGGGTCATCCTCCTGCCCATTACCCTTTTGCCCGTCTTTTTCGCCATGGGCTGGTTTGCCGCCCGTATCGACATGAAAACCGTGTTGAAACAGGCGAAAAGCGTGCCTGCCGGCTTTTACAAAAGTCTGGACGCATTGGTTGACCGCAACAGCGGCCGTGCCGCCCGCGAACTGGCGGAAGTCATCGACCAGCAGCCGCAGTCTTACGACCTCAACCTGACTTTGGGCAAACTCTACCGTCAGCGCGGCGAAAACGACAAAGCCATCAATATGCACCAAGCCCTGCTCGACTCGCCCGATACCGTCAACGAAAAACGCGCGCGGGTGTTGTTCGAACTCGCGCAAAACTACCAAAGCGCAGGCTTGGTTGACCGTGCCGAACAAATCTTCATCGGCTTGCAGGAAGGCAACATGGCGCGCGAAGCCCGTCAGCACCTGCTCAGCATCTACCAGCAAGACCGCGACTGGGAAAAAGCCATCGAAACCGCACAGCTCCTCAGCCACGACGAGCAGACCTACCAATTTGAAATTGCACAGTTTTATTGCGAACTTGCCCAAACCGCGCTGTTCAAATCCAACCTTGACGCCGCCCGTTACAACGTCCAGAAAGCCTTGGACGCCAACAAAAAATGCGCCCGCGCCAACATGATTTTGGGCGACATCGAAACCAAACAGGGCAATTTCCCCGCCGCTGTCGAGGCATACGGCGCCATCGAGCAGCAAAACCATGCCTACCTGAGCATGGTCGGCGAAAAACTCTACGAAGCCTACGCCGCCCAAGGCAAACAGGAAGAAGGGTTAAACCGGCTCATCGGCTATATGCAGACTTTCCCCGATTTAGACCTCATCAACGTCATCTACGAAAAAGCCCTGCTGCTCAAAGGCGAAAGCGAAGCCGCCCAACTTGCCATCGACCTCGTGCGTCAAAAACCCGACCTCAACGGCGTATACCGCCTGCTCGGTTTGAAAATCAGCGACATGAATCCCGCATGGAAAGCCGACGCCGACATGATGCGCTCCGTCATCGGCCGCCAACTCCAACGCAGCGTCATGTACCGCTGCCGCAACTGCCACTTCAAATCCCAAGTCTTCTTCTGGCACTGCCCTGCCTGCAACAAATGGGAAACCTTCACGCCCAATAAAATCGAAGTGTGAAGTAAACCAACAAAAAGGTCGTCTGAAAAAAGTTTCAGACGACCTTTTATCTATTCCCTGCCCTACACCGCCACGGCGGCCTTGATGTGCGGATGCGGGTCGTAGCCTTCCAACTCGAAATCTTTAAACTTAAATGCAAACAAGTCTTTGACTTCCGGATTGATTTTCATCACCGGCAGCGTGCGGGGGGCGCGACTCAATTGCAGTTTTGCCTGTTCGAAATGGTTGCTGTACAGATGCGCATCGCCCAAAGTATGGATAAATTCGCCCGCCTCCAACCCGCAGACTTGGGCGACCATCATGGTCAACAGCGCGTAACTGGCAATGTTGAACGGTACACCGAGGAAAATGTCCGCGCTGCGTTGGTAAAGCTGGCAGGACAATTTGCCGTTGGCAACGTAAAACTGAAACAGCGCATGGCAGGGCGGCAATGCCATTTCATCCACCAGCGCGGGATTCCATGCCGACACAATCAGGCGGCGGGAATCGGGGTTTTTCTTGATTTGCTCCACGACGTTGGCAATTTGGTCGATATGGCGGCCGTCGGGTGCAGGCCAACTGCGCCATTGGTAGCCGTACACAGGCCCCAAGTCGCCATTTTCGTCCGCCCATTCGTCCCAAATGGAAACATTGTTATCTTTCAAATATTTGATGTTGGTATCGCCTTTGAGAAACCAAAGCAGCTCATGGATAATCGAGCGCAAATGCAGCTTTTTGGTGGTCAGCAGCGGGAAGCCTTGACTCAGATCGAAGCGCATTTGATAGCCGAACACCGAACGAGTGCCTGTACCGGTACGGTCGGATTTATCGGTACCGTTTTCGAGAACGTGGCGCATTAAATCGAGGTAGGCTTTCATTGGTGTCCTTTAAGGGTGTGTGTTGTTGGAGATGATTTGGGGCGTATTGTATAGCAATTTGTCGATTAACAGCATAATCAAGGTCGTCTGAAAACTGGAAACGGGGTTCAGACGACCTTTGCATTATCCGTTATGGATTGTCCTGAAACACGTTTTTCTATCTGAAACAAAATTCGTTTTTTAAGGTGTTATTTTCTTTCCTAATCCTGTTTTCTAAGAGTAATTTTCGTAAAATTGTTGACAATATTGACCGTTTTCACATGAAAATTTGCGCTGAATCGAATTTTTTACACTCTCTCGTTTCAAATTTCTAGTTAAATTACTTAGAATATATAACCAATTTATTTTAAAATAATGAAATTTTCAAAAATATTTTTGTATTTTATTGGCTATATATATCAAATAATAAAATTCTCAAAAAAATAATGTCAACAATTTTCATCAAAACCGCTTGGCAGGCAAAAAAATTAGGTTTATATTGCTTTCCACAAATTCATCATCCTTTCCAATCTAATCCACAGGGAGCATAAAATGACCGATTTGAACGCCTTGTTTGCCAACCTCAAACAACGTAACCCCAATCAAGAGCCGTTTCACCAAGCGGTTGAAGAAGTATTCATGAGCTTGGGTCCGTTTTTGGCAAAAAATCCGAAATACACCCAACAAAACCTGCTTGAACGCATCGTCGAACCTGAGCGCGTCATTATGTTCCGCGTCACTTGGGTGGACGACAAAGGACAAGTCCAAGTCAACCGTGGCTACCGTATTCAAATGAGCTCCGCCATCGGTCCTTACAAAGGCGGCTTGCGTTTCCACCCGACCGTCGATTTAGGCGTATTGAAATTCCTCGCATTTGAACAAGTGTTCAAAAACGCCCTGACCACCCTGCCTATGGGCGGCGGTAAAGGCGGTTCCGACTTCGACCCCAAAGGCAAATCCGACGCCGAAGTGATGCGTTTCTGCCAAGCCTTTATGAACGAACTCTACCGTCACATCGGTCCGAACACCGACGTACCTGCGGGCGACATCGGCGTAGGCGGCCGCGAAATCGGCTTCCTCTTCGGACAATACAAAAAAATCCGCAACGAATTTGCCTCCGTCCTGACCGGCAAAGGTCTCGAATGGGGCGGCAGCCTTATCCGTCCTGAAGCGACCGGCTACGGTACCGTGTACTTCGCCCAATCCATGCTGCAAACACGCGGTGACTCGATTGAAGGCAAACGCGTGCTGATTTCCGGCTCCGGCAACGTCGCGCAATACGCCGCCGAAAAAGCCATCCAGCTGGGCGCGAAAGTGCTGACCGTTTCCGACTCCAACGGCTTCGTCCTCTTCCCCGACAGCGGCATGACCGAAGACCAACTCGCCGCGCTTATCGAGCTGAAAGAAGTCCGTCGCGAACGTGTTTCCACCTATGCCAAAGAGCAAGGTTTGAAATACTTTGAAAACCAAAAACCGTGGGGCGTTGCCGCCGAAGTCGCCCTGCCCTGCGCGACCCAAAACGAATTGGACGAAGAAGCTGCCAAAACCCTGTTGGCAAACGGCTGCTACGTCGTTGCCGAAGGTGCGAACATGCCTTCTACTTTGGGCGCGGTCGATCAGTTCGTCAAAGCGGGCATCCTGTATGCACCGGGCAAAGCCTCCAACGCCGGCGGCGTGGCAACTTCAGGCTTGGAAATGAGCCAAAACGCCGTCCGTCTGGCCTGGAGCCGCGAAGAAGTCGACCAACGCTTGTTCGACATCATGCAAAGCATCCACGAATCCTGCCTGAAATACGGCACTGAAAACGGCAAAACCAACTACGTCAACGGCGCGAACATCGCCGGTTTCGTCAAAGTCGCCGATGCGATGCTGGCGCAAGGCATTGTGTAAGTCTCATTGTCCTGACTTTAGGCTGTGGAAAGGTCGTCTGAAAACCTTGATTCAAGGTTTTCAGACGACCTTTTTTACTGTTCGGAACTGCTTATAGCGGCTTCAAAGGCAGACACACAATAAAGCGCACCTTAGTATGATTTCAAACCTGCCTCGTTTTTTATAGTGGATTAAATTTAAATCAGGACAAGGCGAGGCAACGCCGTACTGGTTTAAAGTTAATCCACTATAAACGGACAAAAGGTCGTCTGAAAAAGCCCAATTCAGCTTTTCAGACGACCTTCTTTCATGTTTTCCAAATCAGACGCCTTTAAAACGCTTCGCCGACTTTCACGCCGCCGGCGGTGTCTTTAGGCGTGGCAAGTTGCGCGGTCATGGCTTGGGCGGCTTGGAAATCGGGCGTCTGCATCACGGCTTGGGCGGCTTCCTTGCCCAATGTGTTCGCCATGTATTGCCAGCGGCTTGCCAAATCGGGATTGACGGGGATTTGGAAGCCGTCGCGCAGTTCGTCCACGAGGTCGGGACGGTTGCAGACAAGGACGATGTCGCAGCCTGCCGTAAAGGAAGCGTTTGCACGTTCTTTGATGCCGCCCGCTGCGCCTGCGCCTTCCATCGTGAGGTCGTCTGAAAAGATAACGCCTTTAAATCCAATATCTTGGCGCAGGATTTGTTTGAGCCATTTTTCGGAGAAACCGGCGGGCTTGCTGTCAATTTGCGGGTAAACGACGTGGGCGGGCATGACCGCCGCCATGCCTGCGCTGCTTAAGGCGCGGAACGGAATCATGTCGGCGGCTTCGAGTTCGGCAAGGCTGCGCGTGTCTTCGGGTTGCACCAAATGGCTGTCACCCTCGACGAATCCATGTCCGGGGAAATGTTTGCCGCAGGATTTCATGCCGCCTCGATTCAGACCTTTTTGCAGGGCAAGGGCGAGCTGGGTTACGGTGTCGGCGTTGTGGTGGAAACTGCGGTTGCCGATGACGGGACATGTTCCCCAGTCGAGGTCGAGGACGGGCGTGAAGGAGAGGTCTATGCCGCAGGCGGTCAGTTCCGTCGCCAATACCCAGCCGACCTGCTCGGCTTTTTCTTTGGCGGCGGCTTCGCCTTCGGTATCCCAAATCTGCCCTAAAGTGTTCATGGCGGGCAGGCGTGTGAAGCCTTCGATAAAGCGTTGTACCCTGCCGCCTTCGTGATCGACGGCGATGATGAGTTCGGGCGTGCGCAGTGCTTTGATTTCTTGAACCAGGGCTTTGAGCTGCCCGACGTTTTCGAAGTTGCGGCGGAACAGGATGACGCCGCCGATAGACGGGTCGAGCAGGCGTTGTTTTTCTTCTTCGGTCAGACAGTAGGCGGCGACGTCTGCCATAACGGGGCCGCGCGGGATGGAATGGGGAGCGTTCATTTTTGGATTCCTTAAAATGTTTTCAGACGACCTTAAAGTATCAAAGGTCGTCTGAAAACGGGAAAACACATTAGGCAGCTTTGCCTTTTTTGTCTTTCAGTATGAAGATGAGGGCGGTCATGACGACGCCGGTGGCGAAAAAGCCCAGCCAAGCCGATTGCGTCATGCCCAACACGAGGTAGCCTGCCGCTGCCGCGCCTGCGACGGTCAGGGCGTAAGGCAGTTGCGATGTAACGTGGTCGATGTGGTTGCAATGCGCACCGGTAGAAGACAGGATGGTGGTGTCGGAAATGGGCGAACAGTGGTCGCCGCACACCGCGCCAGCCATCACGGCGGACATACACGGGATAACCAACGATGCATCGACTTTAACCGCCATCGCGGCGGCAATCGGCAGCATAATGCCGAACGTACCCCAGCTTGTGCCTGTGGCGAACGCCATCACGCTGGCGAGCAGGAAGAGGATGACGGGCAGGAATCCGGGATGGATGTTGTCTGCAACCAGCGTGGAGAGGTAGTCGCCGGTGTGCATTTCGCTGACGACGGTGCTGATGAGCCAGGCAAGAATCAGGATGGTAATCGCGCCGAACATCGAAGATATGCCCTGACGGACGGCTTTGGGATAGTCGGCGGCCTTGATGGTGCCGAGTGTGCAGAGGACGACGGCGAGTACGCCGCAAGTACCGCCGAACACCAGCGAAGTGTTTACATCGGTATTTTCAAACGCACCCAAAATGCTGAAGGTTTCGCTTGCCTGCGCGCCTGTGTAAATCATGGCGGAAACGGTGGATGCGATCAACACCAAAACAGGGATAATCAGCGCGTAAACCCTGCCTTTGGGGCCGTCAGAGCCGGCGGATTCGTCATGAGTTTCCTGCAATGCCGCTTTTTCAAGGCGCGCCATCGAGCCGATGTCGAAAGAAAACCAAGCGACGACAAACACCATGATCAGGGCGAACAGGGCATAATAATTCATCAGGCTCATGGCGACGAACACACCCATCGGCGTGTATCCGGTGATGTGGTAGGTAACGAGCAGACCTGCCAGCGTGGCGATAATCGATGCGCCCCAGCTTGAAACCGGCATCAGTACGCACATCGGCGCAGCGGTAGAGTCAAGGATATACGCGAGTTTGGCGCGGGAAACTTTGAATTTGTCGGTAACGGGGCGGGCAATCGCGCCGACGGCGAGACTGTGGAAATAGTCGTCGATAAAGGTAACGAATACGAGACAGGCAGTCAGCATTTTTGCGCCGCGCCGCCCTTTGATGTGTTGCTTCGCCCAATCGGCAAACGCCTGATTGCTGCCCGAAAAGGTTAAAAGAGAAGTGAAAATACCGAGCAACAATAAGAAAATCAGGATTTTAGGTTTTCCCAGCGACCAATCGCCGTCTGCCCAAGCCAGTCCGACCACCATGTCTTTCAGGTGTGTCAGTCCGTCAATCGGGCTGCCGCCGACCAAAAAGGCAACGCCGACCAAGATACCGATGCCCAAAGACAGCAGCACGCGGCGGGTGATGACGGCAAGCGCCAATGCCAAAAACGGCGGCACGACGGATAAAAACGAATGTGAATAATCAATCAGGTGCATAATATTTTTATTAATAGGAAGTCAATCGGAGCGGAACGTTTTCAGACGACCTTTGAATGCGATTGTTGACAAAGCCAAAAGAGCAAAACCATCAAAAAACAAACAAATCAATCAGTTGCTAAAATTACAAAATACCCGCCACCTTAGGATGGCGGGTATTCTATCATTGAATGGCGCTTGCGTTGCACCTTATTGCAGGGTCAGGGCGAGGAAAAGCGTATTGCCGTCGCGCTGAACCAGCAGCGGCACATTTTTACCCGCACCTGCCAACGCGCTGCGGAAGCTCGATTCGTCGTTGACGCTGATTTGGCTGACGGCGAGGATTTCGTCGCCGCGTTTGAGTCCGGCACGTTCCGCCGCTCCGCTGACGCGGGAAACAATCAGGCGGCTTTTGCCTGCACCTTCATCGACGCGCAGGGTCAGTCCCGTATTATCGACGGTAAAGCCGTCCGCCGGATTTGCCTGCTGCGGCTGCTCGGTAGCGCGTGAAGACGTTTCGTTCTGCTCCGCCATGCTGCCGAGTTTGACTTTCACATTGATTTTCTCGCCTTTGCGCCATACTTCCAGCGCGACTTCCTTACCCGGCAGCATCGAGCCGACCATGACCGGCAAATCGCTGGACACGCGCACTTCTTCGCCGTTGACGCTGCGGACGATGTCGCCCACTTGCAATCCTGCCTGCATGGCAGGGCTGTTCGGCATCACTTTGGCAATCAACGCGCCGCTGGCTTTGTCCAAGCCGAACGATTTCGCCAGATCGTAAGACACTTCCTGAATAATCACGCCCAACTGACCGCGCTGAACCTTACCGCTGGTTTTCAACTGCTCGGCAACGTTCATCGCCACATCAATCGGAATCGCGAAGGAAATGCCCATAAATCCGCCGCTGCGGCTGTAAATTTGGGAGTTGATGCCGACCACCTGACCTTTCAGGTTAAACAGCGGGCCGCCGGAGTTGCCCGGATTGATGGCAACGTCGGTTTGGATGAAAGGCGTGTAGCTTTCGTTCGGCAGGCTGCGCCCTTTGGCGGACACGATGCCTGAAGTAACGCTGTTGTCAAAGCCGAACGGCGCACCGATGGCGGCAACCCATTCGCCCGGTTTCAAATCTTTCGGATTGCCGATTTTGACGACGGGCAACTCTTCCGAAGCGTCAATCTTCAGCAACGCGACATCGGATTGCGTATCCGATCCGATCAGCTTGGCGGTGTATTCGCGTTTGTCGTTGAGCAGGACTTTGATATTGCCCATGCCGGCAACGACATGGGTATTGGTCAGGATATAGCCGTCTTTGCTGATGATGAAGCCGGAGCCGAAATTCAAATCATCGTCGGCAGACTGGTCTTCCGGCATATCGGGCATATTCGGGACAAGGCGTTTGAAAAACTCGTAAAACGGGTCGTTGTCAGGGAACTGGCTCAAATCCATGCCCTGCTCTTCAGACTGCCCGCTGCCTGCGGAGCGTCTCGCGGGAGAAGCTTGGATATTGACCACCGCCTGGCCTTCGTTTTGCACCAATTGTGCGAAATCGGGCAGCAGCATGCCGACGCTGCCGTTATCTTTGGAAGGTTCGATTCTTTGTACGAATTCTTCGCTTTTACTGTCGCCGCCGAAGAAGCTGCTGATTTTGTCACAGCCGCCCAAGGCCAGCGCAGAAGCCGTTACCAAAGCAAAGTATCTGTATTTGTTCATTTTTTCGCGCACCGCGTTTCCTTTTCCGAATAACGGATTGTGTTCTTGCATCTTAAAAACCGGGGGTCGTCTGAAACTTTTATCGTTTTCCAACCCGATAAGGTCGAATTTTACCTTTTGCCCATATTTTTTCAAGCATTTCATTTTAAATAAAAAAATGCCGTCAGAAATTTTAACCTGATAGAAAGGTTGTTTTGTTGATTGTTTACAATTTATCAATGTTTACATCAACTTCGCGTCATACTCGCACAAATCATTAATGATGCACTTCCCGCATTGCGGCTTCTGCGCTTTGCAGGTGTAGCGTCCGTGCAAAATCAGCCAATGGTGCGCATCCATCAAAAATTCTTTCGGCACAAAGCGCATCAGCTTGTCTTCCACCTCGCGCACATCCTTGCCCGGCGCGATTTTGGTACGGTTGGACACCCTGAAGATGTGCGTATCGACCGCCATGACGGGATGGCCGAACGCCGTATTCAACACCACGTTTGCCGTCTTGCGACCCACGCCCGGCAACGATTCCAAAGCCTCGCGGTCTTCAGGCACTTCACCGTTGTATTTTTCCAGCAGGATGCGGCAGGTCTGCATGATGTGTTTGGACTTGGTTTTATAAAGCCCGATGGTTTTCGTGTATTCCATCACGCCGTCCAAACCCAAATCCAACATCGCCTGCGGCGTATTGGCAACCGGAAACAGCTTTGCCGTCGCCTTGTTCACACCCACGTCAGTCGCCTGCGCCGACAGCAAAACGGCAATCAAAAGCTCGAAGGGTGAATTGAAATGAAGCTCGGTGGTCGGATGGGGATTGGCAGCGCGGAAACGCTCGAAAATTTCTTGGCGGATCTGTTTGTTCATGGGGGTACGGGTAGGATTGGTGTGTGTGTCTTTATCGTTTGCCCGATTATAACGCAAAAGGTCGTCTGAAAACCGATGCCGAAGGTTTTCAGACGACCCGTCTATCCCGCTGCTTTACGCGGTTTCTTTCTTGCTCAACGTCAGACCTGTCCAGCCGAACAGCAGCGTCAAAATCAGGCTCAGATAGCAGAAGAAGGCATAAGGCAGGTATTCCCAAACGGGTACGCCGAGAGCGTGGCTGATGAACACGCCGCAGACGCTCCACGGCACAAGCGGATTAATGACCGTACCCGCGTCTTCCAGCGTGCGCGAAAGGTTGCGCGAATGCAGTCCGAGCTTGTCGTACACGGGTTTGAAGGTTTCGCCGGAAAGCAAAATACTCAAATATTGTTCGCCGATGAGGAAATTGACGCCGACCGACGTGGCGGCAACGCTGAAGGTGGCACGTCCGGCGGTAGTCAGGAACGCGCGGATGGCGTCCAGCAGCGACGGAATCACGCCGAGCGTAAACAATAATCCGCCCAAACTCATGCCGAGAATCACGATGGTTTGCGTGAAGAACATGCTTTCCAAACCGCCGCGCGAAATGAGTTTGGCGATGTCTTGAAACGCTTCGCCTTCGAGTTTGTAGCCGCCGTAAAACCATGCGCCGAGCTGGTTCAAGTCGGGCGTGCTGTGGAAATAAGTTACCGCAAGCGCGGCGAGGATGGTGAAGAGCATGGCGACAACGGCGTTGATGCGCAACAATGCCAGCACGACCAACAGCGCAAACGGAATCAGCGAATAGCCGTGCACCAAGCCCGTCGCTTCGAGCTGGCTGCGGAAGGATTCGACACTGTTCAAATCGTGGGCGGCAACATTGGGCAAGAGCCACAGCATCAATGCCGCGCTGATGAGCCACGCAGGAATGGTGGTGTACATCATGTTTTTGATGTGTTCGAACAAATCAATGCCGACGATGGAGGCGGAAATGCCCGTGGTATCTGAGAGCGGGGACATTTTGTCGCCGAAGAACGCGCCGGACACAATCGCGCCAGCCGTCATCGCCAAATCGGCATGAAACGCCGCCGCCATGCCCATAAAGGCAACGCCGACGGTGGCGCAAGTGGTCAAACTGCTGCCGATGGACACGCCGATGACGGAACAGAGCGCAAAGGCGGAGAAATAGAAATAAGTGGGGGAAATCAGCCCGAAACCGTAATACATCAGCGTCGGAATCGCGCCGCTCATCATCAGCGCGCTGACCATCAGCCCGATGAAGAAAAACAGGTAAATCGCGCCCATGCCCTGCCCCACCGCGCCGACCATGCCTTTTTGCATGTCGTTATATTTCAACCCGCGCGCGAGGCCGTAGAAGATGAGGACGGTAATGGCGGCGATGATGGACATATGGGGCAACCAGCCCAGCGAAATGATGGTATAACCCATCGCCCCGATTAACGCCGCAACGACGGCAAGCGCCTCTTTGCGCGGCATATCGAGCAGTGATTTGAATGCAAACATATTGCTTTGCCTGTTTTGTGTGTATTTAACGAAGTTTAGCACACGGGGTCGTCTGAAAAACCGCTTTTCAGACGACCCCGTGATTTTTTATGAATGTAATAACGGATTTTAGTTGATGCGATATGGTTTTAAATTTGATTTTTTGAAACAAAATATCCTTATTTTCAAAATAAAGCCGTATTATTTCTTTTTATCATGATTAAACTGCCCTTCACGCAAAAATGTTGCGGTCTGCTCGGCGGTAATGTGTTTAAACAGCATGCCGCTGTGGCTGACGGGCAAGATAACGTGGTCACGCATATTCGGACAGCGGGTTTCGCTGACCAAAACCGTACCGTCGTGTTCGCCGTGCAAACCCAATACGCGCCCCAGCCCGAGCGGCTTGTTGCCGGCGATGCTGCCCAGCTCGATATGTTCGGGCAAATCGGGCGTGCCGCCGTCGAGCGCATCGCGATAAGCGCCGCCAAGTACGGGGGTTTTCAACCCGAGCCGGAACACCCTTTGCGCAGCCCGGCTGCCTTGGTGGGGCGTGCCGAAGGTAACGATGCGCCCGGTGATTTTTTCGGGGTGGGCGGCGGCAAAGTGGCGCAACACCAGCCCGCCCAGACTGTGTCCGGCAAAATGCAAAGGCTCGCCCGTATCGTGTTTTTCAACAAATTCCGCCAACGCCTGCGTATGCTGCTGCATGGTGTGCCAGACGCTGTAATAACCGAACAGGGCAACGTCAAAGCCTTGTTTCTCCAACATATCCGCTAAAGGTTTCATCACCCAAGAGTGCATGTGCAGTCCGTGCAATAAGATGATTTTCGACATGAGGACCTCCTGTATATTGCCGTAAGCATTATGCCATAAGTAAGTCATGCCGTATTGCGGACGCGTTTTGTCTTTTGAAAACGGGCTTAAGCTCCGGTTAAAATCTGTTGCCGTATTTTCAGACGACCTCGGTTTGGACGGATCAGGTTTAAAAGTCCGTCCCAACGAAAAAAGGTCGTCTGAAAACCTGATTTCCAAGTTTTCAGACGACCTTCTGTTCAAACCATGCTTACTCGTCGGCTTTATAACCCTTGAGGGCAAAGAAGACGATGTAGAGGTAGCACACGGCAGGTGCAACATAAGAAATCATCATACCGAAATCATCAGCAATCTTACCTTGCAAGACGGGAATCAGCGCGCCGCCAACGATGGCGGTACAAAGAATACCTGAAGCAGAATTGGTGAATTTGCCGAGATTTTTGGTCGCCAGCGAGAAGATGGTCGGGAACATGATGGAGTTGAAGAAGCCGATGGCAAGCAGCGCCCACATGGCGATGTTGGCATTGCCTTTACCAACCATGATGGCAATGACGAGCAAGGCAGTGGCAACTGAGGCATTAAAGGCAAGGTAGCGGTTCGGCGCGACTCGAGCCATCACTGCCGAACCGAGGAAGCGTCCGACCATGGCACCACCCCAGTAATACATCAACATATCCGCACCTTCGGCATGGCTCAATCCTTTCAGGAAGCCCAAAATATTGACCATGAAAGAGCCGATGGATACTTCCGCGCCAACGTAGCAGAAAATGCCGACCATACCGAAAACAAGGTGTTTGTATTGCCACACGTTGTGTTTGCCGTCGTGGTTGTGTTCGCTTTCCTCAACGGCAATTTTGCGTGCATCGGGCAGACGGATCATTTTCACAAAGACGGCGAGGAGGATCAACAATCCCGCCAAACCCAAATAAGGGATTTGGACGGAAGCAATTTGCTCGGCTTTGCTGGCTTTCTGAGCCGCATCTGTAAAAATGAGAAGTGCACCGATTTTCGGAGCAATAGTCGTACCCAATGAATTGAATGCCTGCACCAAAGTCAGCGTTGCAGATTCTTTGCCCGGTTTCGCCAGCAGGGTCACATACGGATTACCCGAAACCTGCAACAGGGTTACGCCCGAAGCAAGAATGAAGAGCGCGCCCAAGAAAGTCGGGTAAGATTGGCTGTCTGCGGCAGGATAAAACAACAAGCATCCGACGGCGGTCAGCAAGAAGCCGCCGATGACGCCGTTTTTATAGCCGATTTTACCGACGAGATGCCCCATCGGAATCGACATGATGGCATAGGCGGTAAAGAAACAGAACTGAACCAGCATCGCCTGAAAATTGGTTAGCGTGAAAATTTTTTGCAGATGCGGAATCAAGATGTCGTTCATGCAGGTAATGAAACCCATCATGAAGAAGAGCGCGGTCAGGACGACCAGCGCGGAATTATGGTTTTGTTGTGATGGCGTAGACATGATTTGCCTTTCGATTTATTGGAATTGACCGTATAAACAGTTAATATCCGTTAATAACGGGCTGAATCATACTGGCTTTTGCCATTCTTGCAAACACTGAAAACACGCCGACTACATAGAGTTTCAGCAAGATTCTGTCCGATAACGCATTTTTATAGACAGAATCCGTCTGAATTTTACAATTAACCTACCTGCAAACGACTGAAAATCTTATTTCAGACGACCTTTGACCTGACGCAAACTTATCCGCCATGCCCCTCATTTACGCCTATCTCGGACTCACCGCCTCCGCCTTTACCTCCGCCACCATCCTGCCCGGCACGTCCGAAGCCGCCTTCGCCGCGTTTATCTACACCTATCCAGAACAGGCATACGGCGCGTGGTTGTGCGCCGGACTGGCAAACGGCTTGGGCAGTATGGTTTCCTATTGGATGGGGCGGCTGATTCCGTCCAAGAAAAGGTCGTCTGAAAAGACCCTGCGCCTGCTCCGACGCTGGGGCACCCTGCCCCTTTTGTTTGCCTGGCTGCCTGTCATCGGCGACGCGCTGCCCATTGCCGCAGGCTGGCTCAGGCTCAACCCCTACACCTCCGCACTCATGCTCCTGACCGGAAAAATCCTGCGCTACGGCATCATCCTCGCCGGTATCAAAGGCATGATGTAAACCATTTGCGCAAAACCTGCCGCATTCATTTTCAGACGACCTGAAACAGCGTAAAATCCCAAAGGAAATATCCCGTCCCTTCATTTTTGCAAAGCGAGAAATCATGTTCTTCAAGCACATCGAAGCCGCCCCCGCCGACCCCATCTTAGGCTTGGGCGAAGCATTCAAAGCCGAAACCCGTCCCGAAAAAGTCAACCTCGGCATCGGCGTTTATAAAGACGCATCCGGCGCGACCCCCATCGTCAAAGCCGTCAAAGAAGCCGAAAAACGCCTGCTCGAGAGCGAAACCACCAAAAACTACCTCACCATCGACGGCGTTGCCGACTACAACGAGCAAACCCAAATCCTCCTCTTTGGCGCAGACCACGAAATCGTTGCCAGCCGCCGCGCCAAAACCGCCCAAAGCCTCGGCGGCACAGGCGCATTGCGCATTGCCGCCGAGTTTGCCAAACGCCAGTTGAACGCACAAACCGTCTGGATTTCCAACCCCACATGGCCCAACCACAACGCCATCTTCAAAGCCGTCAGCATCCAAGACAAGCCCTACCGCTACTACGACGCCGCCAAACACGGCTTAGACTGGGACGGCATGATTGAAGACCTCGGCCAAGCGCAAAAAGGCGACGTCGTCCTCTTGCACGGCTGCTGCCACAACCCCACCGGCATCGACCCCACGCCCGAACAATGGGAAACCCTCGCCAAACTCTCCGCCGAAAAAGGCTGGCTGCCGCTGTTTGACTTTGCCTACCAAGGCTTCGGCAACGGTCTCGAAGAAGACGCATACGGCTTGCACACCTTCCTGAAATACAACAAAGAATTGCTCATCGCCAGCTCCTATTCCAAAAACTTCGGCATGTACAACGAACGCGTCGGCGCGTTCACCTTAGTCGCAGAAGACGAAGCCTCCGCCGCCCGCGCCCACAGCCAAGTCAAAACCATCATCCGCACCCTCTACTCCAACCCCGCCTCCCACGGCGCGAACACCATCGCCTTGGTGTTGAAAGACGCGGATTTGAAAGCGCAATGGATTGCCGAACTTGACGAAATGCGCGGCCGCATCAAAGCCATGCGCCAAAAATTCGTCGAGCTGCTCAAAGCCAAAGGCGCGGTTCAAGACTTCGACTTCATCATCGAACAAAACGGCATGTTCTCCTTCAGCGGCCTCACGCCCGAACAAGTCGACCGCCTGAAAAACGAGTTCGCCATCTACGCCGTGCGCTCCGGCCGCATTAACGTCGCCGGCATTACCGATGACAACATCGACTACCTCTGCGAAAGCATCGTGAAAGTGTTGTAATCCGCCTCAGGCAATACCAAAAGGTCGTCTGAAAACCCGAAATACCGTTTTCAGACGACCTTTCCCCACCTTTTGACACAACAACCCCTTAAAGCATCACATTATGAGACCCACACTAGACGTCATCATCCCCTGCTACAACTCCGCCGCCACCCTTCAAGCGGCTGTCGAAAGCGCCGTTTCCCAACCCGCCGTCGAAAACGTCTGGCTGGTTGACGACGCCTCCTTCGACGACACACGTCTTATCATGAGCGACCTCGCCGCCATCCATCCCAAAGTCCGCTGCGAATACATGCTCGAAAACGGCGGCGCAGCCAAAGCCCGCAACTGGGGCGCCATGCAAAGCCAAGCCGACTTCATCGCCTTCCTCGACGCCGACGACGTCTATGAAAACAACGTCCTTAACGCCGCCTACCTCGGCTTGGAAGCCTATTCCTACCTCAGCCTGGTCCGCCTCAAACTACGCCCGATCGGCTTTCCCGAACACTACCTCAACCACCCGCAATTCCCCACCGCATGGGAGCGGCTTCAAATGACCGTCGGCGGCAACACCGTATTTCGACGCAGCATCTTTCTCGCCTGCGGCGGCTTTCCGCAAGACGAACTCTTCCGAATCTTCGGCGGTGAAGATGCCGCACTCGGCATCGCACTGACCCGCGACAGCGTCGTCGGCTACCTCTTTGAAGAACGCGACCCTGCCGTCAGACACAACTACCGCCCCGGCATCCACGCCGAGCGCCTGCTCGATGCCGAACTTTTCGGCAAAACCATCCCCGGACTGACCATAGACCACCAAAACGAAGCCGAAGCCGTCACCCGCCGCATCGGCCGCCGCCTGCAAGAAGTCAAAGCACACTCGACCTTCGAAGAAGCCGGCACCATGCCGCTCTACCCCGAGTACGAATAAGCGGGCATCAACGCCAAACCCCGCCCGAACGGTTGCATTACATTGCTTGCAGCAAAAAGGTCGTCTGAAATCTTGTTTTCAGACGACCTTTTTGCTGGATTTGATTATTGCAATTGTGGCAGGGAGCAGCCTTCGGGCATTAGAACTCTACATTCTGTCGCCCCGCCCGCCCTGCAATTTTGCAATGCTGCTTGCTCGGCGGTTCCCTGCGGACCCGCCCCATCGATTACAACAAACTTGTTATTAATTTTTCCTTCCGCTGCTGCGATACAGCCGTTCCTCACCCATGCAATGGCTTTGCAAGGCGTGTTGCGACTACCTTTCTGGCAATGTTTGACTGCTTCTCTTTGAGCTTCGGCTAAAGAGTTCTGATTCAACGAACCGGCAAGATGCCCTGCTTTTTGACTGTATGCCAAAGCCCCAAATTTAGAAGGGACTTTCACGTCGTGGTAGATGATTTTTTTCGAAGGCGGTGTGCCGCGACTGCCTGAAGAACAGTTCGGGTTATAACCATAACCACACAATGCCGAATTGTTTTGCAACGCCCCTCTGGTTGCATCATAGGTAGGGTCGGCATAAACATCAAAACTTACCAAGCCCAATGCGATTAAAAACAGTTTTTTCATAAATTAATCTTTTTTCCCAGCTCATCTTTAACTTGGTTTAGAAGAGGTCGTCTGAAAATAGTTCTCAGACGACCTTTTAAATAAAATTTGATTATTGCAATTGAGGCAGGGAGCAGCCTTCGGGCATGATGATTTCGCATTCCGTTGCCCCTCTGTTGCTGCATTTTTGTAAAGCCTCCTGTTCGACCGTTCCTTGCGGACCTGCTGCATCGGCTAAAATAAACAGGTTGTTTTTCACTTTTCCTTTTGCAGCCGCGAGGCAGCCGTTTCTTACCCATGTGATTGCCTTACAAGGCGTATTGCGACTGCCTTGCTGGCAACGTTTGACTGCTTCGCGTTGAGCTTCCTCTTTTGAACTGTGATTCAATGAACCCGCAATATGTCCGGCTTTCACACTAACAGCCAAAGCCCCAAATTTAGAAGGTACCAAGACGTCATGGTAAATGATTTTTTTAGGAGGCGGGGTGCTGCGGCTTGGCTGTGGCGGTGCAATATTGTAATGAATCCACTCGCCATTATTGCCCTGAAATCGGCAGATACCTGTGGCAGCATCAAATTGACCCGGACAGCCATTGGCATAAACATCAAAACTTACCAAGCCCAATGCGATTAAAAACAGTTTTTTCATAAATTAATCTTTTTTCCCAGCTCATCTTTAACTTGGTTTAGAAGAGGTCGTCTGAAAATAGTTCTCAGACGACCTTTTAAATAAAATTTGATTATTGCAATTGAGGCAGGGAGCAGCCTTCGGGCATTACAACTTTGCATTCAGTCATTCCTGCATTTTTGCAGTTTGTAATAGCAGCCTGTTCTGCAAGTCCGGTTTCTGCCGCACCTCCAATTACTTTAGTTTGGTTTTTCAATTTGCCTGAAGCAGCGGCAATACAGCCGTTTCTGACCCAACTGATCGCTTTACATGGGGCATTTCTACTCCCCTTCTCACATTGCTTAATGGCTGCACTTTGTGCCTCGGCTTTTGAGTTTTGATTTAACGCCCCACCGATATGACCTGATTTTTCACTGAAAGCCAAAGCCCCAAATTTAGAAGGAACTTTCACGTCGTGATAGATGATTTTTTTCGTAGGTGGTGCGCTGCGGCTGCCTGAAGAACAGTTCGGGTTATAACCATAACCACACAATGCCGAATTGTTTTGCAACGCCCCTCTGGTTGCATCATAGGTAGGGTCGGCATAAACATCAAAACTTACCAAGCCCAATGCGATTAAAAACAGTTTTTTCATAAATTAATCTTTTTTCCCAGCTCATCTTTAACTTGGTTTAGAAGAGGTCGTCTGAAAATAGTTCTCAGACGACCTTTTAAATAAAATTTGATTATTGCAATTGAGGCAGGGAGCAGCCTTCGGGAAGAGAAATCTCACAATTCGTTACCTTCGGATCTGCCCTACATTGCGCTAACGCTTCCGCCTCCGCCAATCCTTTTTCTTTTCCTACATAAAAAGACTTCCATTTTCCAGGATTATTGATTTCTTTACCTTTTGCAGAAGCAATGCAGCCGTTGCGTACCCAAGAAACTACTTTACACGGAGCATTTTTATTACCCTGCTTGCATTGCTCCAGCGCTTCCTTTTGTGCTTCCGACAACGAATTTTTATTTAGCACACCAGCCCCATAGCCAGTTTTCATGTTCATAGCTACTGCCCCAAATTTAGAAGGTACCAAGACGTCATGGTAAATGATTTTTTTAGGAGGCGGGGTGCTGCGGCTTGGCTGTGGCGGTGCGATATTGTAATGAATCCACTCGCCATTGTTACCCTGAAATCGGCAGATACCTGTGGCAGCATCAAATTGACCGGGACAGCCGTTGGCATAAACATCAAAACTTACCAAGCCCAATGCGATTAAAAACAGCTTTTTCATAAATTTATCCTTTCAAATTATGTCTCACCACGCTGCGCGTTCCCTCATATCTTCCACCGCTTGCACCAACGCCGCTGCCAAGGGCGGATCAAACGACGAGTGTCCCGCCTGAATCACGCGCAGTTCAGCTTCGGGCAGCGCTTGCGACAGTTCCCACGCGCTTTGCATGGGGGTGCATAAGTCGTAGCGTCCTTGCACGATGATGGTCGGGATAGGGCGGATTTTGTCCGTGTTCGCCAAAATCGCTTTGTCGCCTTTCAGCCAGCCTTTGTTGACGAAATAATGGTTTTCCAAGCGGGCGATGGCGAGCGATTGGTAGGCGTCTTCATCGACGTCTTGCGGCTCGAAGCGGATCAGGTAGCTTTCCCAGTCAGCCCAGGCTTTGGCGGCTTTCAGACGACCTGCTTCGTCTTCGCCGAACAGCATTTCGTGATACGCCGCAATCAGGCTGCCGCGTTTTTCTTCGGCGACGGGCGCGAGGAATTTTTGCCATTGTGCGGGATAAATCTGGCTGACGCCGCCCGCTTCGTCGAGCCACGCCATTTCGGACGGACGGCACAGGAATATCCCGCGCAATACGAGTCCGGCAACGCGTTCGGGATGGGTTTCGGCATACGCGAGCGACAAGGAGCTGCCCCATGAGCCGCCGAACACCAGCCATTTTTCGATGCCCAGCATTTCGCGGACTTTTTCGATGTCGGCAACCAAGTCCCAAGTCGTGTTGTCGTCGGTGCAGGCGTAAGGCAGCGAACGGCCGCAGCCGCGCTGGTCGATGATGACGATGCGGAACACGTCGGGATTGAAAAAGCCGCGGCAGGCAGGCGATGCGCCCGCGCCCGGGCCGCCGTGCAGGAAGATGACGGGCAGGCCGTCGGGATTGCCGGATTCTTCCCAGTAGATTTGATGGATGTCCGATACTTGCAGCAGGCCGCTGCGGATGGGTTCGCGGATGGGGTGCATGATGTTTCTCCTGTTGTCTGACGTTGGGATTGTACCCATCGGGCAGGCAAACGACAAACGGCAAGGGGTCGTCTGAAATCCGCTTCCGCCGCCGCGTTTCCCGACCGCCCGACTATCCGCTATAATTCCCCGATACCCGCGCAACCGAAAGAATGAAATGAACAAAATCCTGATGACCGCCGCCGTGCTGCTTCTGTCCGCCTGCGGCTTCCACCTCAAAGGCATGGGCGGCACCGCACGCACGCTGCCGTATCCCGCTTGGCACATCCAAAACGCCTCCGTGATGCAGAAGGCTTTGGAAAACGCCCTGCGCCGCGTTGACGGTAAACCCGTTTCCGCCGCCGAAGCGCAAATGACGTTGAACATCAAGGGCATCGAAACCCGTCAGGACATCTACACCATCACCCGCGCCGCGCTGGTCAACGAATACCTGCTGACGCTGCGCGTCGAAGCCCAAGCCATGCGCAACGGCGAGCCTGTGGGCGAACCGATTACCGTCCTCGTCAACCGCACGATGGACTACAACGACAGCGAAGTGTTGGGCAAACAGGAAGAAAGCGAAACCATCTGGGCGGAAATGCGCGCCGACGCCGCCGACCAAATCGTCCGCCGCCTGACGTTCCTGAAAGCGTATTGATGGCGGTCATGAATATCGAACAGGTCAACGCGGATATGCCGCTTTCGCCGCTGTACATCATCCACGGCGAAGAAGACCTGTTGCGCATCGAGGCCCTCGATACCCTGCGCGCCGCCGCCAAAAAACAAGGCTACCTCAACCGCGAAGTCTTTACGGCGGACAACGGCGCCGACTGGGACGAACTCCTGCAAAGCGCAGGCAGCGCGGGGCTTTTTGCCGACTTGAAACTTTTGGAAATCCACATTCCGAACGGCAAGCCCGGCAAAACCGGCGGCGACGCGCTGCAAACCTTCGCCGAACGCCTGCCCGAAGACACCGTTTCCCTGATTCTGCTGCCCAAGCTCGAAAAAGCCCAAACGCAGGCAAAATGGTTCACCGCGCTCGCCGCCAAAGGCACCGTACTCGAAGCCAAAGCCATTAGCGCGCAAGCCCTGCCGCAGTGGATAAAGGGTCGTCTGAAAAAGGTCGGACTCAATATCGAACCTGACGCGCTCGCCCTGTTTGCCGAACGCGTCGAAGGCAACCTGCTCGCCGCCCGCCAAGAAATCGACAAACTTGCCCTGCTGCACCCGCAAAACCATACCGTTAACATCGCCGATGCCGAAGCCGCCGTCGCCAACGTCGCCCGTTTCGACGTGTTCCAGCTCTCCGGCGCATGGATGAAAGGCGATGCCCTGCGCGTCGCCCGCCTTCTGGACGGACTCGAAGAAGAAGGCGAAGAACCCGTCTTGCTGCTGTGGGCGGTTGCCGAAGACATCCGCACCCTCATCCGCCTGACTGCCGCGCTCAAACAAGGGCAGAGCGTACAATCCGTCCGCAACAGCCTGCGCCTGTGGGGCGACAAACAAACCCTCGCGCCGATTGCCGTCAAACGCATTCCCGCCGTCCGCCTGATCGAAGCCCTCAAAACCTGCGCCAAAATCGACCGCATCATCAAAGGCGCGGAAGACGGCGACGCGTGGACGGAGTTCAAGCAGTTGGTGACGGGGCTGGCAGTCTGATTTCATTGGGCATGGATAGGTGCTTTTCGCGGCAAGGGCGCGCCTGTGCAAAAAGCGTGAAAGTTTGTATGCCGCATCGCTTCTGTACGCGCCCAAACGGCAAAAATACTGTAAAATACCGTTAAACATAAAGTTATGATATTTGAGGTCGTCTGAAATCCGTCCACCACTCAATGCAGCGGATAGACAAGCATTCGGCGCGTTCAGAAATGCGCCGCCGCTTGCCCGTCTGCCGCACACCCTTTTCAGATGACCTTCCACCCTTACAAGGAACTGCAACTTCATGGACAACCAAACCAAACTCCGCATCGGCGGCCTGCTCGTGCTGACCACCGCCGTTTTAAGCCTGATCATCGTCTTAATCGTCGATTCGTGGCCGCTCGCCATCCTGCTTGCCGTCATCATCGTCGCCGCAGCCGCCGGCGGCTTTGTCTGGACTTCGCGCCGCCAGCAGCGCCAGTTTCTCGAACGTCTGAAAAAATTCGACATCGACCCTGAAAAAGGCCGCATCAACGAAGCCAACCTGCGCCGTATGTACCACAGTGGCGGACAACACCAAAAAGATGCGATAACGTTGGTCTGCCTGTCGCAAAAATGTTCGGCCGACGAAGCGCACGCCATGTTCAAAAAACGCCCGACCCGTCAGGAAATGAACCAGATGGCAGCCCAGCAGGCGCGCGGACAAAAACGCCCCCACCGCTGATTCCTCCCACACAAAGGTCGTCTGAAAACGGATGCGGCAGTTTCGCCCGAACCAAGCATTCCGTTTTTCAGACGACCTTTTTACCGAGCAGACCGCCATGACCGCCCTTCCCCCCGCCCCCGTCAAACGCCGCCTTGCCGCCCTGATGTACGAATTGCTGCTGACCGGTGCCGTGACCGCCATCGCCGCCATCCTTGCCGGCATCGCCGCGATTTTCCTCAACCCCGTCTCCCAACTCCTTTCCAGCTTGGTTACCTGCGTTATCTTCGTAGGAAGCTGGTGGCTCTACTTCAAAACCAACTGGACGAAAACCGGCCGCACCCTCGCCATGCAGACGTGGAAAATCGGGCTGCACGGCAGAAACGGTACGCTGCCGCCATTGTCGCAACTGCGCATCCGCTTTATTTGGTCGTGTATCTTCGTCGTCTTCATCCCCCTGCTCGCCTACGCCGGCCTGCGCCACCTGCTCGCCATCCCGCCCATACCCGCCTTCGGTGCCGCCCTTATCTGGCTCATCCTGCCGTGGGGCTTTGCCCTGCTGAACCCAGACCGGCAGTTTTTATACGATTTCTTGGCGGGAACGCGATTGGTCGATTTGAAACAGGAAACATCCGAAAGCTGAGTGTTCTACTGTTTCGCCACATAGACAAAAGGTCGTCTGAAAACGAGGCAAGCCCTTGCCGTTTTCAGACGACCTTTTTATCCGCCGTCGTTCTTGTTTGAAACCCAACCCAACTTAAACCATCTTCGATTCACGCATTCCCCTACTGTTTAAACGAAACGGAAATGACGGTAAACCTGATCACGCCCACAACGACAAAAAGGTCGTCTGAAACCCAAATTGGATTTCAGACGACCTTTTTATAGTGGATTAAAATTGCAATGATACGGCGTTGCCAACGCCCTTATGTACTACCCCCGTACACGGCGGGCGTTGCCGCCTTGTCTCATTTTTATTTTAATCCACTATATTTCAAGCCGGTTGGCTTATTTGTTGAAGAAAACCAGCGTCCACGGCAAGACATAAGCTTGCAGCAGGGTCAGCAGGCCGACGAAGGTACAGAAAATCAAGCTGTGTTTCACGGTGAAGCGGAACAGGTTGGATTCTTTGCCTTCCAGACCGACTGCCGCGCAGGCGATGGCGATGGATTGCGGCGAAATCATTTTGCCGGTTACGCCGCCGGTGGTGTTGGCAGCGACGGTCAGCTCGGGCACGACGTTGATTTGATGCGCGGTGCTGGCTTGCAGCGAACCGAAGAGCGCGTTGGCGGAGGTGTCCGAACCGGTCAGGAATACGCCCAGCCAGCCGAGGAACGGCGAGAAGAACGGGAACACGGTGCCGGTGGCGGCGAGGACGAGTGCCAATGTGGACGACAGGCCTGAATAGTTTGCCACGAATGCGAAGCCGAGTACCAAGCCGATAGACAGAATGGACAGGCGCAGTTCTTTGAGCGTTTCAAAGAAAGTGCTGACGGCTTCGGAAGGTTTCATTTTCAGCAAAGCGGCGGAAACGATGGAAGCAAACAGGATTGCCGTGCCGACTGCGCCGAGGAGGTCGATTTTGAATACGGCGGCATATGGTGTCGGTTCGCTGACGATGGGCGCGGCTTTTTGTACCAAGTTGTGCAGCATCGGCCAGTCGAATTTGATGGTGGCAACGCCCAAAGCCTCTTTAACGCCCTTAATCGTCCATACGCTGACGAAAACGGTCAGGATGGCGAAAGGCGACCAGGCTTTGATGATTTGTCCGGCAGTGTATTCGCCGGCTTTGCGCTCGGCCGGTTTTTTCATGCCGTTGAAGGTGAAGATTTCTTTAGGCTGCCATTTTTTCAGGAAGGCAGACAGGCAGACCAGGCTGACCAATGCGGAGGTCACGTCGGGCAATTCCGGGCCGATAAAGTTGGCGGTAATGAACTGGGTAGTGGCGAAAGATACGCCCGCCACCAATACGGCAGGCCAAGTTTGGCGTATGCCGCGCATACCGTCCATCATGGCGACCAGCCAGAAAGGAACGACAATCGACAGGATCGGCAGTTGGCGGCCGGCAACCTGACCGATATGGTAAGGGTCGAGGTTGGACACTTGACCGGCAACCAGGATTGGAATACCCATCGCGCCGAAAGCCACGGGCGCGGTATTGGCAATCAAACACAAACCGGCGGCGTAGAGCGGATTGAAGCCCAAGCCCACCAACAAAGAGGCGGTAATCGCCACCGGCGCGCCGAAGCCTGCCGCACCTTCGAGGAAAGCGCCGAAGGAGAAGCCGACCAGCAGCATTTGCAGGCGTTGGTCTTCGGTAATCGAAATCACGGAAGCGCGGATGATGTCGAACTGCCCTGTTTTCACGGTAATTTTATACAGGAACACGGCGGTAACGATAATCCATGCAATCGGCCACAAACCGTAGGCAAAGCCGTACAGCGCGGAAGAAACCGCCATGCCCGCAGGCATTCCGAAGCCTAATATGGCAACGCCAAGAGCAATCAGCAGCGTATAAAGCCCCGCCTGATAACCCTTGAGCTTCAGGATGGTCAGTGCGACGAAGAAAAAGATAATGGGCAGGAGGGCAACGGCAGCCGTCAAATATAGGCTGCCGCCCACTGCGGTATAGTTTTGAATCCAAGTATCCATAGGGAAAATCTCCGAATATTTTTCTAATATATTTTCTTAAATTGGTAAAACCAATTTTGAGAACGGAGGACACTTTACGAAACTTTAATATGGCGGTCAATTATTTTTTCAGACGACCCGGCGGCATCGGCGCAAATTTGTTATTTAATTTTAAATAAAACAAAATATTATATGAATTGTAAAAATGTAGCCTGATGTAGTTTTAAAACACATACGGGTAGGACAAGCCATATTGACGGGATACGGGGCGGTTAATTAGAATACGGCGACATTGGTCATGCCAATTTGGTCATGCCAATTTTGATGCAGGCTGCCCTTTCGGACGGCCTGCCGCATCACATTATCGGATTTGGGTCTTCTTCGCAGAAAAAACATGATGGAAAAGAGGGAATTACAATGACAAAACTGGTTCGTCCGCAAAAAATCAGCGACCAAATATTGTCGATATTGGAGGAACGCATCGCGGCGGGCATTTACGAAGAAGGCGGCAAAATCCCGCCCGAGCGCACGTTGGCGGAAGAATTCGGCGTATCGCGCCCGTCGGTCAGGGTCGCGCTGAACATCCTGATTGCGCGGCAGGTTTTGGAAGCGCGTCAGGGCGACGGCTATTACGTTTCCGTCAAACCGCAGCAGGATTTCCTCCAAAGCTGGCAAGAATTGCTCGGCAAACATTCCAACTGGGAAACCGACGTTTTCGATTTCAGCTGCCACATCGAAGGCTGCATGGCGTCGCTGGCTGCCGAACGGCGCACCGATGCCGATTTGAAACGGATTGATTTTTGGCGGCAAAAATTCGAATCCGCCTGCGAAAGCGGCAATCTGGAACATCAAAGCGAAGCCGACGTGAGCTTTCACCAAACCATCGCCGACGCCGCGCACAACATCCTCTTCAGCCACCTCTCCGGCGGCCTGCTCAAAATGCTCTACCGCCAGACGCGCAGCAGCATCATCTATTCCAACCAAACCAAAGACCCGCGCCCCAAGCTGATTGCGCAACACCGCGCCATCTACGAAGCCATCTTGGAACGCCGCCCCGCCGATGCCGCCGAAGCCGCCAAAATACACTTAAACTACGTTGCCAACAGCATCTTGCAAAACAGGGCATACCAAAGCCGCAACGAACACGCCGACACGCTGGCGCAGAAAGACTTGAAGCGGGTGCAGGACTGGAAGTAGTTTCCTGCCTGACGGAAATATAGTGGATTAACTTTAAACCAGTACGGCGTTGCCTCGCCTTGCCGTACTATCTGTACTGTCTGCGGCTTCGTCGCCTTGTCCTGATTTAAATTTAATCCACTATAGTAAGCAGATACAAAACCCGATTATCCGCCCGCAAGGTCGTCTGAAAACCCAAATACCTGCCTTCGCGGCAGATTCCTACAACAAAAAAGGAGTAGAAATGAAACTATCCGAACTGTTCAACCCCAACGAATTTGCCGCGCGTCATTTGAGTTTCGGCGATGAGGCTGCGCTTTTGGAGGCGCTCGGCGAGAAGAGCATGGACGATTTTGTCGGCAATACCGTTCCGCAAAGCATCCGTATGCCGTCCGAACTCGATTTGCCCGAGGCTTTGACCGAGGCGGACGCGTTGGCGAAATTGAAAGGCATTGCGTCGAAAAACGTGATCAACAAATCCTATATCGGTTTGGGTTATTACCCGACTCGTGTGCCGAACGTGATTTTGCGCAACGTATTGGAAAATCCGGGTTGGTATACCGCCTACACCCCGTATCAGGCGGAAATCGCGCAGGGTCGTTTGGAAGCTTTGTTGAACTTCCAACAAGTGTGCATCGATTTGACCGGTTTCCCTGTGGCAGGCGCGTCTTTGCTGGACGAGGCAACCGCTGCCGCCGAAGCGATGGCGATGGCGCACCGCGTGGGCAAGGTGAAATCCGAGCGTTTCTTCGTGGACGAACGCGTCTATCCGCAGACTTTGGACGTGATGAAAACCCGTGCTAAATATTTCGGCTTCGAGCTGGTGGTCGGCGATTTTGCCAAAGCGGATGAAGGCGAATACTTCGGCGCGTTGTTCCAATACGTCGGTAAAGACGGCGACGTGCAAGACTTGCAAAGCGTTATAGGTCGTCTGAAAACCAAAGGCACGATTGTTGCCGTTGCCGCCGACATCATGAGCTTGGTCTTGCTGAAATCGCCTGCCGAGTTGGGCGCAGACATCGCGCTGGGCAACACCCAACGCTTCGGCGTACCAATGGGCTTCGGCGGGCCACACGCCGCTTATTTCGCGTTTAAAGACGAGTTCAAACGCTCCGCCCCGGGCCGCATCATCGGCGTATCCAAAGACGCATCAGGCAAACCCGCGCTGCGCATGGCGTTGTCCACCCGCGAACAACACATCCGCCGCGAAAAAGCCACGTCCAATATTTGTACCGCGCAGGCATTGTTGGCGAACTTGGCGGGCATGTACGCCGTTTATCACGGCCCCGAAGGCGTGAAACGCATCGCCAACCGCATTCACGCGCTGGCTTCCGCCTTTGCCGACGCGCTGGCTTCAGACGGCCTGAAAGTGGTTCACGAAGTCTTCTTCGATACCGTTACCGTTGATTTCGGCAGCAAAGACAAGGCGGACAAAGCGTTCCAAACCGCTTTGGAACTGGGCTACAACCTGCGCCGCGTCAGCGACACCCGAATCGCCGCCGCCTTCCACGAAACGTCCGTGCGCGAAGACCTTGCCGTGTTGTACTATGCCTTCACCGGCAACAACACCTTCACGCTTTCAGACGACGTCAAAGGTCGTCTGAAAACCGAATTCCTGCGCCAAGACAATATCTTGCAGCATCCCGTGTTCAACCGTTACCACACCGAACACGAAATGCTGCGCTATCTGAAGAAACTCGAAGACCGCGACTTGGCGATGAACCGCAGCATGATTTCGCTGGGCAGCTGCACCATGAAGCTCAACGCCACCGCCGAAATGCTGCCGATTACTTGGGCGGAGTTTTCCGACATCCACCCCTACGCCCCCGAAGCTCAAACTGCGGGCTACCGCGAACTCCTGACCGACATGGAAAACAGCCTGAAAGCCATCACCGATTTTGACGCGATTTCCTTCCAGCCCAACTCCGGCGCGCAGGGCGAATACAGCGGTATGCTCGCCATCCGCCGCTATCAGGAAGCCCAAGGCGAAGCGCAGCGCAACATCTGCCTGATCCCCAAATCCGCCCACGGCACCAACCCCGCCACCGCCGCCATGCTCGGCTTGAAAGTCGTCGTCGTCGATACCGATGAACACGGCAACGTCAACATCGACGATTTGAAAGCCAAAGCCGAGCAACACCGCGACGCTTTGTCCGCCATCATGATTACCTATCCGTCCACCCACGGCGTGTACGAAGAAGGCATCCGCGACATCTGCCGCATCATCCATGAAAACGGCGGACAGGTTTACATGGACGGCGCCAACCTCAACGCCCAAATCGGCATCATGCAGCCCGCCGAAGTCGGCGCGGACGTGTTGCACATGAACCTGCACAAGACCTTCTGCATCCCCCACGGTGGTGGCGGCCCGGGCATGGGCCCCATCGGCCTGAAAGCCCACCTCGCCCCGTTTGCCCCAGGCCATACCTTGACCGACACGCACAGCGCCAGTGCCGGGCAAACCGCCGTCGCCGCCGCCGCCTTCGGTTCCGCGTCCATCCTGCCGATTACCTGGATGTACCTGACCATGATGGGCAAACAAGGCATGGAGCAGGCAACGCGCTGGGCATTGCTCAACGCCAACTACGTCGCCAAACGCCTGAACGAGGACTATCCCGTTCTCTACACAGGCAAAAACGGCCGCGTCGCGCATGAATGCATCGTCGATCTGCGCCCGCTCAAAGCCGAAAGCGGCATCACCGAAACCGACATCGCCAAACGCCTGATGGACTACGGCTTCCACGCCCCGACCGTCTCCTTCCCCGTTGCCGGCACGCTGATGATCGAGCCGACCGAAAGCGAGAGCAAAGCCGAACTCGACCGCTTCATCGCCGCCCTGAAACAAATCAAACAGGAAGTGCTGAAAGTCGAACGCGGCGAATGGCCGAAAGACGACAACCCGCTGGTCAACGCCCCGCACACCGCCGCCGACGTAACCGGCGAATGGGCGCACCCGTATTCCCGTGAAGAAGCCGTCTTCCCGCTGCCTTTCGTGCGCGAAAACAAATTCTGGCCGAGCGTCAACCGCGTGGACGACGTGTACGGCGACCGGAATCTGGTCTGCACCTGCCCGCCGATGGAAGCGTATGAAGATTAAGGTTTGATATGAAGAAAGGTCGTCTGAAAATTTCAGACGACCTTTGTTTTAAAAAACGTTCATTCAGAAGGTAGCGTGGTTACGCCTTATCTGTTTGTCAGTTTTATTTTTTCTTGCCAAAAATCAGTGACAACACTGACAAAATCAGGAAACCGACAAACAGGATTTTAGCGATACCTGCCGCGCTGCCGGCAATGCCGCCAAAACCCAGTACGGCTGCAATAATGGCGATAACAAAGAAAACAACTGCATAATGAAGCATGGTTTTTTCCTTTCTGTTTGGTGTGCAAACGGTTTGATGTGCAAACGGTTGAGGATAACCTGTCCGTTTTTTTGTGGGATTTAACAGTTTTAATTACTTAATCAACTATCTTATTGATTAATTTCATACTCACGGATGTAACCGCTTATAGTACACCTTATCGGATAACCTCCAACTTAGCAAACCGTAACAATACAAATTTTCAAGAAATCAGCCCATTTATAAAATAACTAAACAAAGAATCAACGGCTTATATACAGACGTTAAGTTTTGAAAACATTTATATTTTATCGATTTATTAGTATTTAAAAAATTCTTTTTTAAAATCAACAAAAAATAAAAAATAATATATTTATATAAAGTAATGCCAAACCTGCCGTTCAAATCATCATAAAAACGGCTCAGAAAAACAAAAGGTCGTCTGAAACGCCGCCTTCCTTATTGATTGTTTTTTTGAAACGATTTCGTTATATAGTGGATTAACTTTAAACCAGTACGGCGTTGCCTCGCCTTAGCTCAAAGAGAACGATTCTCTAAGGTGCTGAAGCACCAAGTGAATCGGTTCCGTACTATTTGTACTGTCTGCGGCTTCGTCGCCTTGTCCTGATTTAAATTTAATCCACTATAAAACCAACCATCTCTTACCCTTTTCAGACGACCCGACAGGAAACCCGCCATGCAAAACATCCGCGCCGCCGCCGTGCAAATGATTTCGTCCACCGACCCCGATGCCAACATTAACACCATGAAACGCCTCGTGCGCCAAGCCGCAGAGCAAGGCGCGGATTGGGTGCTGTTGCCCGAATATTGGCCGCTGATGGGGCGCAAGGATACCGACAAACTCGCTTTTGCCGAACCTTTAATCAACGGTCGTTTTGACGAAACTCGCTACACTCGTTTTCAGACGACCTTGAGCGAGACGGCGGCGGAATGCGGCGTGGTACTTTTTGGCGGCACGATTCCGCTGCAAAGCCCTGATGCGGGCAAAGTGATGAACACTATGTTGGTGTACGACCGCGACGGCACGCAAATCGGGCTGTACCACAAAATGCACCTGTTCGGTTTCTCAGGCTTGGGCGAACGCTATGCCGAGGCGGACACCATCAGCGCGGGCGGCGATGTGCCGAAATTGGCTGCCGACGGCGTACCACTTGCCGCAGGCGTGTGCTACGACTTGCGCTTTCCCGAGTTTTTCCGCGCCCAGCAGCCGTTTGACGTTTTGCTGCTGCCCGCCGCCTTCACTTACACGACAGGCAAAGCGCATTGGGAATTGCTGCTGCGCGCCCGCGCGGTGGAAAACCAATGTTACGTCGTAGCGGCGGCGCAAGGCGGCGAACACGAAAGCGGCAGGCGCACTTTCGGTCATAGCATGATTATCGATCCGTGGGGCGAAATCTTGGACGTATTGTCCGAAGGCGAGGGCATCGTTATCGCCGATTTGGACGGCGCGCGGCTGCAAAGCGTGCGTACCAGGCTGCCCGCGTTACAACACAGGTTGTTAAAATAAAAACAATTCCTCCCCAAACGTCGCCATTCCTGCTTTAAACTTTATGATATGTTGATTTTATCGCAACAAAATTAATCCAAAGTAATATGAAATTGACAATTAATTTTGCATTTATAATATTAGCAGGTACAATTTCAGGCTATTTATTTGGGCTAGTCATACATTGCACAACAGCAGACAAAAATAAGGCTGTTCAACAGCCTAGTGCATTTTATAAAAGGGATATCAAGGATGCTCCAAGCTAAAATCGTCGTTATCGGCAGTATCAATATGGATTTAGTCACCCGCGCTTCAAAATTTCCCAGAGCGGGTGAAACATTGCTGGGCAATTCATTTCACCGCTTCATGGGCGGCAAGGGCGCAAACCAAGCGATTGCAGCAGCGCGTTTGGGGGCGGACGTCTGTATAGTCGGCGCGGTCGGCGATGACGATTTCGGCTATGAAATGACCACCAACCTCTGCCGCGAAGGCATCTTTACCGAACACATCCAAACCCTCACCGGCCTGCCCAGCGGCATGGCAAACATTACCGTTGCCGACGATGAAAACGCCATTATCGTTATCGCCGGAGCCAACATGGGGCTGACGATTGCCGACATCGAAAACGCCGAGCAGCAAATCGCCTCCGCCGATGTGGTTTTGAGCCAGCTCGAAATTCCGATGGACTGCGTCATCACCGCCGCAAAATTGGCGAAGAAATACGGCAAACCCTTTATCCTCAACCCGGCTCCCGCCCAATTCCTGCCTTCGGAATTATGGGAATTGGTCACTCTTCTGACCCCCCAACCGCTACGAACTTGCCGACTGCCTCGGCCTGTCGCAAGATTTGAATCCCGAAGAGCTGATTCTAAAAGCCCCCTGCCCCGTCCTGATGACCATGGGCGACAAAGGTGCAGTCTATAAAGACGGAAAAGACGGTTTGCGTTATGTTTCCAGCTTTAAAGTGGACACTGCCGACACCACCGGCGCCAGCGACGCATTCAACGGCGCGTTGTCCGTCTTCTGGAATCAAGGCATCGAAACGGCCGTCCGTAAGGCATGTGCCGCCGCCGCACTTTCCATTACCCAAGACGGCGCGCAAAACGGAATGCCTTTCAAAGAAGAATTGGAACAATTCCTCGCCGCGCATCAATAAATCCATATTCACGTTATGAAACATCAAAAGGTCGTCTGAAACCCATCTTCCGGCGTTTCAGACGACCTTTATTAATCTTAAAGATGATTGAGCCGCATTATAGTGGATTAACTTTAAACCAGTACGGCGTTACCTCGCCTTGGCTCAAAGAGAACGATTCTCTAAGGTGCTGAAGCACCAAGTGAATCGGTTCCGTACTATCTGTATTGTCTGCGGCTTCGTCGCCTTGTCCTGATTTAAAGTTAATCCACTATACCGTGTCGCACGCCATGTCATGAATGCTTCGGGGAATGGTTAAACCGCCCTGATGGATTTGGCAACCGACGGTCTGACGGCTACAATATCGCGTTAAAAACTTTTCATTTGGGAACACGCAAAATGTTGGTTCATCCTGAGGCGATGGGCGTCGCCGCATTGGCGGACAAAATCCGCAAAATCGAAAACTGGCCGCAAAAAGGCATTTTATTTCACGACATTACACCGGTGCTTCAAAGCGCGGAATATTTCCGCCTTTTGGTGGACTTGCTGGTTTACCGCTATATGGGTCAGAAAATCGATGTCGTGGCAGGCTTGGATGCACGCGGCTTCATCATCGGCGCGGCGCTGGCGTATCAGTTGAACGTCGGCTTCGTCCCCATCCGTAAAAAGGGCAAGCTGCCTTTTGATACGATTTCGCAAAGCTACGCGCTGGAATACGGCGAAGCGACGGTCGAAATCCACAAAGACGCAGTCAAACCCGGCGCGCGCGTGCTGCTGGTCGATGACCTGGTCGCAACCGGCGGCACCATGCTCGCAGGCGTGGAATTAATCCGCAAACTCGGCGGCGAAGTCGTTGAAGCGGCGGCGATTTTGGAATTTACGGACTTGATCGGCGGCAGCAAAATCCGCGAAAACGGCGTTCCCCTGTTTACCCTGCTGCAAAACGAAGGCTGCATGTAAACTTTGCCCATGCCTCAAAGGTCGTCTGAAACAGCCATCCCGCTTTGAACTGCACCCCAAAAGTTGGACACATCCCCTCCAACTCACAAGGTGCAGTT